>JARGOJ010000554.1:3279-6201 GCA_029210225.1 Planctomycetota bacterium | reverse complement strand
GAAGGGGCAGAAAATCCCCTGGGTGATCATGCTCCGACAGAGCGGGATTGCGTTGTTTAGTTTCTTAGTGATGCTCTTATTCGGGAGCATGGCCTTTCATACACGGGAGCTTGGTTGATGAAGAAGCACCTCTTTTTGATTGTGTCGATCCTTGCTCTTGTCTTTGCTCAGGTCATGGATAGGGAGATTGAGGGCGCCACAGCGGATGCGGATAAGGGCGAGCAGGCCTTAACGGTTTTGGAGCCAGGAGAGTTTGTCGGGACGGTGGCCCTTGGTGGCTTTCGGATGATCGCGGTGAACATGTTGTGGGTCCGGGCGCTGGAGAATCAGGAGCAGGATAAACATTTTTCTGCGCTCGCCGATGCCGAGTTGATCACTAAGCTGCAGCCAAACGTGCCTGGGGTTTGGAGCTTTATTGCTTGGAACCTTGGATACAACATTTCTGTTTTGGAGAACAGTGAGGAAGAGGGCTACCAGTGGGTGCAATCGGGCATCGTGAAGCTTCGCGAGGGCTGTGAACGGGCTCGTCAGTCGCGCAAAATTTGGCAGCTGAGAAGGGACCTCGGGTGGTTCTATTATCACCGGGTGGGGCCGCTCTTTGAAGGATACAACCGCAAGTTCAAAGAAGACACAGAGCTGAATCCTGAGGGCACCGATCCTTTGCTGCTGGCTATTGAGCAGTTTGATAAGGCCTGTAGCCATCCTGACCATAGCTTTATGATCGACTTGCTGCTTTTTCGGGCCTTGATCGATTCTTTAATTGCCTTGGACCTGAACGAGGAGCAACGAGGTTGGATGCATGCGAGGATTCAGGTCGTGAAGGATCATATTAAGGAGAAGCATCCGGATCCTCAATTGTCTGAGCGTTTGTCGATCTTCGATCAGCAATACAAGCTAGTCTTAAAGATGGAGCGTGAGCGACGCTGAGCATCGCTACCACGGTTTCCTCGAAAGCTCATGGGTGACTCTGTTCAAAATCTGTCCAATGTCAGTTTACGGTTGACTAGAGGGTGAGGACAGGTATGATTCGCCCCTTTCATGGCGCGCTGCGTCGAACAATGCGGCCGTCGATTCACCCTTATTTAGTCAACATTCTTAAGCTGCATCCTGGGGCTTGTCACTTGGACATTCTCTCCCTTCGGACGCTGAAAAGACCTAGACACAGGAGTCCTGGGCATGGCCTCTGAGCTCTTACTGAGCGCATTATCATATATGCCGTTCGCTGAAAGCGCTTTCCCTGACATCAACTTAACCTACTTTGCGATCGCTGCGGCCGTCGCGGGATTGGTTTACGCAGCAGTTCTCACTAAGAAGATCCTCGCCGAAGAAGACGGTGGTGGAAAGATGCGTGAGATCGCGACTGCGATTCAAGAAGGCGCCTTCGCCTACCTGCTTACTCAGCAAAAACTCCTTCTTTTCTTCGTCCTCTTCGTGGCGATTGTGCTCGCTATATTCCATGAGCAACATGGTTTTATCGCTGGTGCGTTTGTGGCCGGTGCGATCGCATCGTCTCTCGCTGGCTGGATTGGAATGATGGTCGCGACACGCGCTGGCGTTCGCACCACTCAAGCCGCTAAAACAAGCTTGGCCGCGGCCTTGAAGGTGTCTTTTAGCTCTGGTGCTGTCATGGGTCTCTCCGTGGTTGGCCTTGGAACTTTGGGAATCGGCGTCCTCTTCCTTCTCTTTATCGGCATTCAAGTCGGTGAAGTCGGAGAAGACGTTGTTGCTCTTCAAGACTTGCTCCGTCGCTCCGCTGACCAAATCTTCGGATTCTCCTTCGGTGCGTCTTCGATTGCTCTCTTCGCTCGTGTTGGTGGAGGTATCTTCACTAAAGCGGCCGACGTGGGTGCCGACCTTGTCGGTAAGGTTGAAGCGGGAATTCCTGAGGACGATCCTCGTAACCCTGCTGTGATTGCGGACAACGTTGGTGACAATGTTGGTGACGTCGCAGGTATGGGTGCTGACCTCTTCGAATCTTATGTCGGTTCGATTATTGCCGCTATGGGACTTGGTATTGCTATGGCTCTTGAGAGCCACGACTCCAATCACCTCTCCATGGCTGCCTCTCACTTAGAGGGCGTCGCCGCCGATTCGCAACTTCTCTTTGTTGCTATGAAAGCTGCTCTCCTTCCCATGCTTCTCGTTGCTGCTGGTTTGATCGCCTCGATCATCGGAACCTTCTTTGTGAAGGCCGAAGACGAGCATCACCTTCACTCTGCGCTCTTCAAGGGCATGGTTGTTGCCAGTATTATCTTCGCGATTGCCGCCTTTATTCTCTGCTACATGTTCCCAGTGGAATACATCAAGGTCACAGTGCCTGGAGAAGCGGGGACCTCGGTTCCATTCGGAGTCTTCGGCGCGATTGTGACAGGTCTTATCCTGGGAATCTTGGTTGGTAAAGTCACCGAGTATTACACTTCAGAAGCTATGGCCCCTGTGAAGACCATTGCCGAACAAGGTAAGACGGGCGCTGCGACTGTCATCATTTACGGTTTGGCGATCGGAATGGAATCGACAGTGATTCCTATCATTCTTATCTGTATTGCGATTTTTGTCTCCTACACTTGCGCTGGCCTTTACGGTATCGCGATGGCGGCTGTCGGTATGCTTTCTACTTTGGGTATTTCCCTGGGTGTGGATGCTTACGGTCCTGTTGCGGATAACGCCGGCGGAATCGCCGAAATGGCTGGGCTTGATAAGTCTATTCGTGAGCGCACTGACGCTTTGGACGCTGTTGGTAACACGACAGCGGCTATTGGTAAAGGTTTCGCGATTGGTTCTGCGGCATTGACCTCTTTGGCTTTGTTCTCCGCTTTCCAAATCGCTGCGAACTCCGGTGTGGACGAAGTGAAGCTGGATATCTCCGATCCTGCTGTGACCATTGGAATTCTTATCTGTGGTGCTTTGACCCTTCTCTTCTCT
>JARGOJ010000554.1:0-3269 GCA_029210225.1 Planctomycetota bacterium | reverse complement strand
ACTATGAAGGCTGTGGGCCGTGCGGCTTACAAAATGATTGAAGAAGTGCGTCGCCAGTTCCGCGAGGATAAAGGCATTCTGAAGGGAACTTCAAAGCCCGACTATAAGAGCTGCGTGGCGATTTCCACTCAAGCAGCCCTTGCTGAAATGATCATTCCAGGAATCATCGCTGTCTCGGCGCCGTTGGTTGTTGGGTTCATGCCAGGTCTTGGTCCTGCCGCTCTCGGTGGTTTGCTTACGGGTGCTCTTGTCACCGGTATTCTTATGGCGATCTTCATGTCAAATGCTGGAGGCGCCTGGGATAACGCGAAGAAATACATCGAAGCAGGAAATCTCAAGAGCACTGATGAAAAAGGCAACGAGATTACACTTGGTAAGGGTAGTGAAGCTCACAAGGCTTGCGTTGTTGGCGATACTGTGGGTGACCCTTTCAAGGACACCTCGGGACCTGCGATCAACATTCTTATTAAGCTCATGTGCGTTGTCTCTTTGATCTTCGTCCCAATGATGATCACAAAAAAGGAGACAGGTGACCTTAAGAAGAACAGTCCTGTGATCAAAAAGCCGGCCGATAAGAAGGGCGGCAGTTCCAAGAATCCTAAGAAGCAGGGCAAATAGTGACTGAAGAAAAAGAGCCTGAAGAGCTCGACGAGCAAAAGCTTGAAGAGCAAGAGCCCGAAGATCAGGACGCTGATGCTGAAGAAGTAAACTCTGAAGAGGCTGAGGCTGACGAAGCCGACGCTGATGAAGACGATACTGACGAAGCGGACGCTGATGAAGACGAGGCAGACGAAGCCGAATCTGACGATCAAGGGCCGCTTCACGGCGAAGACTTGGCTCGCAAAATTGCCGATCTGTGTTTTGAGAAAAAAGGCGCTGACATTAAGATTTTGGATATGACCCGAGCGTTAGGAGTGACGGATTTCTTCGTCCTCTGCTCGGCAACTAACGAACGTCAGTGCAAAGTTATTGCTCAATACGCAGATCACGCTGTGAAAACATCCGGTGGATATCGCTCAGCTCCCATGGAAGGTCTCTCGGGATCGACCTGGATTTGCGGAGACTTTGGCGATGTCATCCTCCATGTGTTTTCGGAAGATCAGCGTTAATATTACGACCTAGACAATAAATGGGGCGATGTCGATCGCCTGTCCTGGGAGCCTCCGAAGAGCTTCGCTGCGCAATTCTTAGAAGAGAACGCAACGAAGGAAACGGACGACGACTGGGATGACGAATGGGATGACTCTTAGAGTCGTCCCGTTCTTACAATGGTTAAAGATGAATAGGATGACTCTTGGAGTCATCCTGTTTTTATGATGGTTGAAGAGGAGTTGGGATGTTTACTGGGATCATTGAAGGTTTAGGGGAAATCCGTTCGATCACTCCGACGGGTCAGTCTTACAAGATCCTCATTGATATCGGTCGCCTCGTCTCAGACGTTGTGATCGGCGATAGCATCGCCGTCAACGGCACCTGCCTAACCGTCACGGAAATCCATAAGACAATGGTGGCCTTCGATGTCATCACCGAAACCGTGGCGCTGACAAGCTTCTCCATGGTCAAGGTGGGAGACCGAGTCAACATAGAGAAGTCTATGCCCGCCAATGGCCGCTTTCACGGCCATGTCGTGGCTGGACACGTCGACGGCACCGCTCGTCTCATCAAGCGAGTGAAGAGCCCGGGACAGACCTCTCTGACCTTCGAGCTGTCCAAAGAGCTTACAGAGCAAATGATTCACAAAGGCTCCATCACCATCGATGGCATCAGCCTGACCCTCACCGAAGTGACAAAGAAGACCTTCTCCGTCGCCTTGATCCCCCACACCCTGCTCATTACCAACCTTGGTGTTCGCAAAGAGGGAGACCTGGTCAACATCGAGGTGGATCAAATGGGGAAATGGGTGCGCAAGATCTTGAGCGCCTTCATCCCTGAGGTCCCAGCCCCCACAGAACCAACCCGCGGCATCGTGACCCCAAAAGGCATGAGCAACGAAGACCTGGGCCGCTACCTGTCCTGATCTTCGCATGGCTACGGGCTTTGTCTGTTATTAATGCCCATCTTTGGATTTGGTGTTTGCCTACGAACCCCATTACTTCTCTTTCAAACTCCCATTTGACCCTCCCCAAATTGTTAGCCATCGTTTTTTAGCTTTTATTAAAACGATTTAGTAACGCTTAAGTCCTTTATTTTAGGCCTCTTGCGAATGCGCGATTCTCAGGTTTATTTGGTCTTTTTCCAGGAAGCCTCAAACGATTCCGAAACTCGAGCGTTATCATGCTTATCAACGCGAGGTTGTTAAGAAACGCTCATAAAGAGAAGCAAGACTCTGGAAGGAAGAAAATTATGAGAGCAATGATACTCGGAGCCGTGCTGGCTTTAACGTTCGTCGGAACACCCGCCCTGGCCCAAGATAAAGGGACGAAGAAAGCGGCGACCGTCAACGACGTCGATTCGCTTCTTAAGCAGCTCGGCAACGACGACTACGATGCCCGCGAAGCCGCGACAATGGCCCTCGTGAAAAAAGGCAAAGCCGCCCTCCCCGCCATCAAAAAACTCTACGCCAAAACAAATGACCCAGAGGTTAAGAACCGCTGCGCGTTCATTATTAAGAAGCTCGAAGGCGCTCCCAAGACACCGAAGTCTGTCGATCGCTCGAAAGATCTTAAAGGCCGCCCCGGACCCCAAGTGATTCCTGGTGTTCCTGGCATGCCAGACATGGGTGAGCTCTTCAAAGACATGCAGCTCCCTGAGGGCTTCAAGAAGATCTTCGAAGGTATGCAGGGCGAACTCCAGAAAGAGCTTCAAAAAGGCCTTCAGGACATGCTCAACCCTAACGGTGGCGGCCAGGGCAATAAGCCACGGGTCAAAGTCTTCCGTTTCGGAACCAAGCCTGGTGGCGGTCAGGGACTCATCCCCATGAACCCCAATGGCACACGGGCTCGCCGCGCTCACGCAACAGGCTTGGCGACAAAGCCTCTCGACAATGTCCTTAAGACTCACCTCCAATTGAAGGGCGACGGCGGCGTGGTCATCACAAAGGTCAAAGATAAGTCTTGGGGAGCCACTTCAGGCCTCAAGCTCCACGACATCCTCCTCAAAATCAACGGCGAAGGTGTCAGCTCTCTCGACGATCTAGATAGCCTCTTCAAGAAAGAAGGCAAAGCCGAGATCATTCGTGGCGGCAAGAAAATGGAAGTCACTTTGCCCAAGCGTAAAGCTCCAGCGAAGAAGAAGGACCGCGACTTCTGATTTCACTAAATCAGTCTCAA
>JARGOJ010000553.1 GCA_029210225.1 Planctomycetota bacterium | reverse complement strand
AATTTCTCCTTTTGTTTAAGAACTTTCGCGGAATCTCTCTATCAAGCTATTTCCAAGGATTCTAAGATCGAGAATTCCTCTCACTTAGGACGCCGCACAATGAAACATCACTTCATCATTCTCTTGTCCGCTCTTTTTCTCCTAAGTTGTCCCGGCCCAAGCATGGCCAGAGGCAAGGCGCTAAGCCATAAAGAGGCGAAGGCTCTACTCGATGAAGCCTGGGGGCTTGGCGATAGGCTCTTGGTCCACAAGAGCATCCTCAAAAAGAGGAACTGGCCGAGCCTTAAAGAGAAGTATTCAAAGCAGCTCACTGGAAAACAAAGCAAAGCGGAGGTCTACGCCCTCATCAATGAGATGCTCGGCGAGCTGCAAGTATCCCACCTGGTGCTCATGCACGAACAAGTCTTCCAGCGTCACCTCAACAATGAGTTTAGAAAAACCGCCGTTCCCCTCTTGGGATTCGAGGTCTTTGAGCTTCAGGATCAATACTTCGTCTCAAAGGTCCTTGAGGGCAGCGCCGCCAAAGCCGCCGGTCTCAAAGTGGGGGACGAGCTTGTTCAATTCAATAAGAAGACGCCCCATCTCTCAAAGAAGTTCTTTAACTCCGGCCACGACCGCGGCCTCCCCGGTCCCCATGGCTATGTCTTCCTCGTCGAGAATAAAGAAGAAGTCACCCTGACCATTCGCAAAAGTAAATCTGGACCAAGTCAGCAATTAACAATCAAAGCCAATTTGAACAATCAATTCAATGCGACGAAGGCGAGCATTCGAATCATAAAAGAAGGCTCTCACAAGATTGGTGTTCTTCACCTCTGGCACCTGCTCCACAAAGACACCGTCCCTCTCATCAAAACGGCCATCGAAAAGACCTTCAAAGACGCGGATGGCATTATTTTGGATATTCGCGGGCGAGGGGGTTACTCCCATCTCGGGGATAAAATTATTGATTTCTTCCAAGGACCCAAAGCTATCTGGAACAAGCCCGTCATTGTCCTCAATCATCGCTGGACTCGCAGCGCAAAAGAGATTTTCAGTTATCGCTGGCGCAAGCGAAAAGCCGGTCTGATCGTCGGAGAGAGAACCCGAGGCGCCGTCTATGGAACCATTTTTCGTAAATTAAAAGATGGCGGCTGGATGCTCATTCCCCGCAGCTCTTCGACCGCCAAGAGCGAGGGCCTTAGCCTAGAACTCAGAGGCGTCGCTCCAGATATCTATGTTTCCGGCGGGCCGCTGAAATATAGACAAGGACGAGACCTCATTTTATTGAAGGGCTTAAAAGTGATCGCATTGCAAATTGACGGGAAGACAATTCCCAAAGATTGGTTTCAGTCGGGTCCCATGCCGTCTTGGGCAAAGTTGCATTAAGCGCGTCCCTCCGACTTTGACTAATTGTACTTCAGCCAGGTATCTGCAGCGTGGGCCCATTGAATGAATTCAGGTTGATTGTGCCCTTGCCTTATTAATTCTTCCGCTAATTCAGGACCCAGTAGAGCAATGAATACATGACCACAGACTTTTGACTTCATAAAGTTCAAAGCAAACCAATTTACCTCAGCGTTGGATATCGTCTTTAGAATCGTCTTAGCCATCAAGCCTTGGTTTCTGTTTTTTGTACGGGATCGGTGCAGTTGGTCAAGAAACTCAATGATCTCTGCCTCATTCCTGGCCTTGTCCTCTGACAGAGCTTTCAAGCCGACAACCAGATTGTGTCCTATAAAAACCGCTGAGCGCGTTCCATTTGAAATGCGACGAAGTCGACTCAAGCCCAAAGACGCGGCATAGACCCTCAACAACGGCTCTTTGTGTCTTAGTAGAGGCTCGATATCCTTAGGATCAAACTTCACATTGAACTTCACAACGGCTACACGGAAGGAATCGAGTTGGCTCGGCCTAATCAGTTTTAAAACCGCCGCCAAAATCTTTGACTGTTGTTGATGACACAAGTTCTTCAGGAAGTCGTGCCAGGCATCTCCAGGAGAATTCAACAGATCGAGAGCGTAGACTAAGGCCGCCTGAGAAATAGGCTCATCAGTTTGTCTCAAAGATTTGAATGCCCGCCGGCTCAGTTTCCTTGCAAGATTATGGTCTTGGGCAAGATAGCTCAGCGTCCAAAGCAACTCTCCTTCCGCCTCTACTGAGAGCCAGTATTCATAAAGAGAACAGATTTGGCAGCGCTTCCTAGCGAGACATCGTGAGGGAACCCAGCGATGGAGACGAGAGCGATAGCTTAGAGTTCTAAGGGAACGCTCTTTTAAGTCAAAGCTTGCCGTCTCATAGTGATTTTGCGCAAGAGCCAGGCCTTGGCGTCCCATGAGACTGAGAGCCATAGCACCAATCGCGGGAAACAATACAGGGTCGTCCTTCAATTGCCTCACTAATTCTATAAGTTCCTGAGACCCCAACTCTAATTCAACACTCAGTTGACGTCGCTCTGAAGCAGAGTAACCCTCGAAGTTAAAGTAATAAAACTCAACAGAGTTAGGACCTCTTGCAATAAAGTCGACATTCACGGCCCGCTCCTTTAAATCAGAGCAAGCCACAGCAAGAAGCAGAGTATTGAAATAATACCGAGCAATACGGCTCGGAGTCCCTTTCCCAGAGATCAGCTTTTTTAACACAGCTTTCCAAATGGGCAAGGTCTTGCGAACAATCGGTCCAAGATTGCTTGAAAGCCGGTTATTCCTCCTATAGGTCACTAGAAGGTAAGCCAAGGAATCAAATCTAGATCGAATAGCCCTCTCTGGGAGTCCATTCAAAGACTGCAAATAAACTTCGACGCTCCGCGCTGGATCGAGGTGATCTCTTGCTATCGCAAAGGCCCCCTTCCTCGCTTCATTAGCCTCTTCGAGTTCGTCATTCGAACTGAGATAAAGGAGTCCCGCAAGACTCTCCCCGGATTCCAATTCAGTCAATAATTTGAACGCTTTTCCTCGCCCTGCCTTCGGACCAAATTCGACGAACCAAACGAGCATATCGCAATGAAAACAAAGCAGGAACACCATAGTCAACACTGCTAAAATGGCTATCAGCGATTTGCCGGAGAGTAGAACCTTTAGTTTTGGAAGAAGCCTTTTCATGGATCCACCGATCTAACAGAAACGACCAATCTATCGTCTCTCTTACACCGCAGCTCAGGCTTCAGTTCCCAGAACTTCCTCAGTCTTCTTTAGGCTTTAATCCTCTCGCCATGAGAATGGTCATTTCCTCTACCACTCGGCTATGGAATTCGTCGACTTGCTCTGCGAAACAGTCGGCGTCAAACTTCGGGGGATAAAGCGGCTTTGATAAGTAATGCGTCAATTTAACCGGGCGGGGAACGAGGGACAGCCCCAGGCCGCGAAAGAGTGGAATAGGGAACTTCATAGCTTTGTAGCCGACCTTGGTCCCGGACCATTCATAAATACTGTAGAGATCGTCTGCTGCTGGGCAAGCGGCGAGAATAATTGGAGCGCCGGTCCGAATGGCCAAGCGCGTGAAGCCCTTTCTCTTTTGCCAACGAATTTGATATTTCTCCGAGCTCGGACGAAGCGCTTCTCGCATTCCCCCTGGGGCTAATGCCAGCAGTCGCTCTTTTTCGAGGAGGATTTCGCCGTTCTCATGGTTGGCGGGATGAATTCCGACGGTCTCGGCGAAGTAACCAAGGCCGGGTATTTTGAAGATGAGATTGTCCCCTAATCCGGCTGGGGCTCTTCCGGTGCCTCGGTGAACGGCTATTCCCAGGAAGAAGGCGTCGTAGGTCGCGAAGCTATGATTCACGGCGAGGATCGCCCGCCCTCGTCGCGGGATATTTTCAAGGCCAATGACTTCGTGGCGATGATATTTCCTAAGAGGCCAGCTTCCTCTTTGCCCGAGGGCTTTTAACCAAGGATGGAGCGACTCTCGATCTGGGTCTTGCTTGAGGGCTTCGGTCTGCCTCTTTAGGAATTTCAACATATTGGAATTCTCGCGTTTATTGCCGATTGATGAGGAAAGTGGCCACATGATCGAAGAGCTTCTTCATCTCGACTTTCCCGAGCTCGGGCATATCTACTTTCTCGAAGGCGTTGTTCATCAATTCGATCCAACGATCCCGTGCGGGCTTGTTAATTGGAAATTTAACGTGGCGCATCCGAAGCCTTGGATGGCCTCGTTCCTGTATATATCGCTGAGGTCCACCAAAGCGGTAAATGAGAAAATCGCGCAGGCGTTGCTCCGATCCTTCCCAGTCATCTTCAGGGTACATCGGGCCTAGAATTGGGTCATTAGGAATTTGCTGATAGAAGCCAGCGACCAATTCAGTGATCGCCTCTTCCCCCACTATCTCAAATACACTCTGTGGCACAGTCATTTAGAAATCTCCATTTATGGGCCGTCCAAGCCTTCCCGAGATGCCCCGGGAGCACTTATAATAACCGAGATCTCATTCACCTTTCTAGATTGAGCCTCCATTCGATGAATCACGGGGCACCATGAACCGCGACGAATATCAAGGGCACCAGTTGATCACCCTCGGCTGGGCCACACAAGATCTCGTCAATCAAGCCTGGCACTCTCCTCGCCAGCCCCACCAGGACATCTGCGAGGTGCTCCTGGCTTGGGGTCGCATTAGCCCTGAACAAGCCGCGCATATTCGTCAAGGCTCCCAGCAACAAAGCCAGTCTGGCCAATCCTCAAGCTCGGGTTCAAGCCACTCGTCCCAATCGAGCGCTTCCTCCGGCTTCATGGGTATTCCCCAAACAGTGTCCGGAAGCCAAGGCCTTGAACTCAAGAGGAGCCAAGAGCGCGATTGGAGCCTCGGAGTCGGACCTTACACCGTGGTCCGGGAAATCAGCCGGGGCGGCATGGGCATCGTTTTTGAAGCAAAGCATAGGCAAAGCGGTCAGGATGTCGCCCTGAAGGTCATGCTCTCCGCTGAGGCCAGCGAGACCGACCGCGCTCGCTTCGACCGAGAAGCCAAGGCCCTCCAGGGTTTCACTCACCCTAATATTGTGAGATTCTACGATGCTGGGGTCGATGGTGAGGGCAACGAACCCTACTTCGCCATGGAGCTGGTCAAAGGCCGAGACCTCAAAGAAGTCATTGAGAGTCACAAAAAAGCCCACGGGGCCATGCCCGATTTGCCCTGGATGCTCCGGGTCCTCAAACCCATCGCCTCCGCTCTGGCCCGTTGCCACTCGAAACAAATTATTCACCGCGACTTAAAACCTCAGAACATTCTTATCGAAGAAAAGACCCAGCGCCCTGTCCTCGTTGACTTCGGTCTCGTCAAGCGCAGTAAGACCGCCGACGGCGAGAACTTTGAGCACAGCTTAACCAAGGCTGGCGATGTCTTGGGGACCCCCGCCTACATGGCCCCTGAGCAGCTTGACCCGGAGGAGTTCGGCAAACCGGATCACGCGACAGACACCTGGGGCTTTGGTGGAATTCTTCTTTACTGCCTCACCGGCCAAGCCCCGTACAAGGGCTCAACGAACTTCAATATCTACAAGAAGGTCATGACCGAGTCCCCACCCCGGGTTCGATCTCTCAATAAAGACGTCCCCCCCTGGCTCGATGAGCTCTGCGCTCAGTGCTTTCAAAGAGATCGAAAACTACGCCCGAGCATGGAGCAAGTCGTCGAAGACCTCGACAGAGACCCTCAAGACTTCACCGGGGGGCAATCCTCAAAGACCTTCGCCATTGTGGCTGTCATCGCCATTTTGTGCTGCGTCGGAATCGCAGCCTTTCTCTATCTCTCCAAACCCTCAACCGCCTTATCCGCCATCTCTCCTCAATCCATCGTCTATACCAAAGCCTCAAGCATAGAATTGGAAATACAAACGGAGAGCGAGCTCGACCTCGTCATCGAACGACTTGAGAACGATCAATGGACCCTCGATCCTGCCGGAGACTCCGTCAAAAAATCGAGCCTCATTCAATATTTCCAAGCTCAATTAAAAGAAGGGGAAAATCTCTTTCGAGTCTTCCCACGGGACGATCAGAAGAGCGCCGTGCAATTCGAAATCCGCTGCGACAGAACAGCCCCAACCGTCCAATTCACAAGGCGCTGTAAGTTTTGGAAGGATGTTATTTACTTTGAAAAATCGGGCGCGATTAAGGGACAAATCAAAGACGAGAGCCCCGTCACTCTGAAGATTCAAGGCGCCGAGATTTTAGTCATAGACGGAGAATTCCAAGCGACGCTCAGCAAACCGGAAACCCTAGGCTCCATCACTGTCGCCATAAACGAT
>JARGOJ010000552.1:4113-6211 GCA_029210225.1 Planctomycetota bacterium | reverse complement strand
GAGGACGGCACTTTGAGATTTCGAACCTTGAGGGTGTCGTCCTTTCTTGCTGCGAAGGTAGAAATTTGGGGGCTGACGTGGAGAACACGGAGTATGGAGTGGTCTCCGAGGAGGGTGATGGCCTTTTGGAGAGGAGTGGGGGTTGAGTCGTGGGGGGCTTCTTCCGCGATATGAGCGCTCATGCGGGGTCGGGCTCGTAGCCAGTGGAGAAGAGGAGAGATGGCGAGCTTGAGTAGGAAAATGGAGAGGCTGGAGAGGGCGAGGAGTACGAGAAAGGAGAGGACGGGTGAGGGGGGAGAGAGGGCTAGGATGAGGGGCTGGAGTAATTGGCAGAGGGCGTAGAAGAAGAGAATTTGTGGGATGAGGATGAGGGCGGCTTTGGAGCGCTGGAAGGCGAGCTCGGTCATGGGAGTCTCCTGGTCTTGCGTTTTTTTGTGTGATGCAATCCTTTCGCGATTCTCATGCCAAAGACAAGAAATGAGTATTTATGGGGCTTTAGACCAAATGAGTCGCATTTTTCGCAGTCGCATACGCGACAAATGGTGCAAAAAGCGACAAAATATAGTTTGTAGGGCTTAGGTGTTTTTAGGCTGCGTCCAGGGCGATCAGAGTGTTCCTCGCGTCTCGAATCCGAACACGGGCGTCCAAAATCAACGCATCGATGGGCAAGTCTCCTCTGCGAGCATGACCCTGATTCAAATGCCACTTTCGAAAGGCCAAGGCCACCTGAGCCTTTCTTAGATGACGGCGCGCCCGAAAAACCCGCCAGCCCCGCTTCAAGCCAGCCCACTCGAATTTTATTCGCAGCCACAGTCCTCGATAAGACGCCAACTCTTCCTTCGTCACAAAGCCCTGCTCCAACTCAGGCTTCAGCCAACGCTCGAGAAGGTCGATCTCCCGAGAGATTGCCAATCGCAAGAGGAAGACGAAGAGACAAAACGCCATTCCCCCCAAGATTAAGGTCATAGCCAAGACCTTGAGTAAGCTCTCTTCCTCCCCATCGAAGAGACCAACGCCAACAAGCGCTCCGTTCCAAGCCATGTGCAAACCAACCGCCAAGGCCAAACCAAAGATCGGCAGCAGCACACGGATCTTCTTCCCCATGAACTCACGGCAGAAACCAAAACCGGCCCCCGTAAACGCCGTATAGAGTGGATGACTCACCGGCAAAACCAAAGCCCGATAACTTCCCCACTTGATCAGCTCGTCCTCGCCTCTCTCCAAAAAGCCATCGAAGTAGATCAGGTTCTCCACTCCCGCAAAACCAAGTCCACAAGCCGCTCCGAGAACTAAGCCCTCCAGTGAATTGTCGAAGCTATCCTCAAGGCAAACAAACAACACCAACAATCCCAATCCCTTAAACAGCTCCTCCCTCAATGGAACCATAACGATCACATTAGTAAAGGTGCCATCGCCTCCAGCTGAGTACGGATCGACCAAGCCACCCACAGAGTTTATGACCAAGGCCCAACCCGCGCCGACAGACGCTCCCCACGCCAAAGCTCCGAGATAACCGAACCAACGCACCTGGCCGTTCAAGTCCAAAAACTTGTAAAACAAGGCACAGGGGAAAACGGTCAGAAGCGAAAGCAGAAACGCTGTCTGCAAAGACTCTGGGCGAGTAAAACGCCCAGCGATCAAAGGCCAGGCAAAGGACCAAACCGCAACACTCAAAACCACCAAAACAAAGAGGAAGATAAAGCGTCCGCGACGCGCAGGGTCCTTCACATAAGCCTTGAAGCGCCCAGACGATGGACCCAAAGATCCGGGCGCCTCGTCATCGTCGATCAGGTCGGCCCGGAGGTTCTGATACTTCGTCACCCCCGAGTGAAACTTCGTCTTCTCCCGTGGAGCGTTACGCACCGCCGTGGACGACTCAAGCTCGATTGTGTCGTCCTCTTCTCCGTCGATCGCAACCGTCTCAGAGATGATCCGGATATTCAGTCGAAACTTCGTCTCGCCGCAGGTGAAGGTCCCCTGGTCCTTTAATATTTGAATTTGAAAGCAGCGCTGGCTCCCAACCTGGGTCCCCTGGCTCGATTCATTGCGAAGCAAGACCGCGCCCTCAATCAACTCAAGGCGAGCGTGGACCCTCGAT
>JARGOJ010000552.1:1473-4103 GCA_029210225.1 Planctomycetota bacterium | reverse complement strand
CCCAGGAATGCAAAAATCGGCCTGATCGCTTCGTCCAATCGTCAGCTGCGGTACCTTAGAGGAAAGGATCGCCCTCTCATTCTCCTTATCCACAACGACAACTTCGACCACTGTTTCTGACACAGGCGCATTCTCACTTAGAATTGTTCAAGTTGAATTGGGTCCTTCTCACCCTCCACTAGATAATAAATCTTCGTCCCATCAAAGTAGAGGCGAACCTCTTTTCCACTCACCAACGGAATCTCCCAACGGCGCAGATTTGGATTCGGATCGACCTTCAAGCCAATCTTCTTAGCCCAATCCGGCCTCTCGTCCTCGGGAGACCACATCTTCCCGACCTTGTAACAATGAAAGATATTCTTCGACGGGGCCCATACCGAATCCCAAAGACCAACCTGAGCAGCCCGCAAATCAGGACTCGGGGGCAATGATCCGGCTATGGATTCGTGCTCGATCGTCTTCAAGAAATAGCGACGATACTCCAACTTCTTCATCAACAATAAGCTCGTAGAGAAGGTCAATTTGCTCGAATCCTTCACGGTCAACAAGCTCTTAATCGTGCTCCCAGCGACATTGTTAAACTGCAGCTCAATCTTTCCTTCTCCCTCACTCTTTGCCGTCAAAACCCAATTATCTGGGGAGGTAATCGGCTTCTCGACCACAAATGTCCCAAGACCATGAGCCAGCAAACAAGTCAGCGTAAAGAAGAACAATGAACAGAGTGATAAGACCAATGTCGCGAAGCCATGAAAGCGCCTCAGCTGTGCAATCAAGACCGCTAACGATGTGAACGCCAAGAGACCACAGACAAAACTAAACTTCGAGAGCAGCTCCCCGATCCCAGACTCGGTCGCCTCTGCCGGCAAGCCAAATCTGTGCAGGCCAAGCGTTAGCGACGCGTAAAAGACCAGGACAACCAAAACTCGAACAACCGCCTCACCCTTGGCCCAGAGTTCACGCCCCTTCACCGTCGCCGCCATAAACTTCATCGCGACGTTGTGAACCACCTTCGCAGGCTTCAACTCCCTCACTTTCTCAAAACTAAGGAAAGCCCCCACGCTTAAAGCGAGCAATGAATACAACCCAATTAAAGTGTAGAACACGCCCGGGCTGTCCACTTGGTCCGCCGTCAATGACGCCAGATACAAGACTCCCAGGGTGATCAATGCCCGCAAGAAACTAGATGGAAACACCGTCTCACAAGATGGACATTTCACACAGTGCTCGTGGACCTCTTCGCGGCAAGTCCCACAAACCAAGACTTCTTGCCGTCCTGCCCCGCCAAAGCGGGCCCGCGCCCAGCGCAGCAATACCGCGCCCGCCGGAACGACGAAGAGCAAAATGATGATCAAGTGCACCAAGAGCACCAAAAACGAATCGAGCCCAGCAATCTCATCGCTGAAGTTCTCTTCAATAAACGTCAGCGTCTCTTCCAACACCTTCGCCGTTATTATCTTGACCACAAACACCGTCCTTCGTCCTCATTGTAAACCCGCGTCCACACCTAGTGCTCTGTCATCCCTAAATCCATGCTTTCTGACTGCTCATTGAGCCGTGAATTTCGTTAGGGTTTAGTCATTTAGCCCGCTAAATGACTAAACCCTGTCTCATTCACAGCCCAATGCTCTAGCCAGAGACCCCATGAATTTAAGAATGCCAGAACACTAGCGCTCGAAATAAGACGACCCACGCGAGATTAGTGCTTGAAGATTATCGTTTTCGCGTGCCTAACAACAGCTCGTAATGAGCCGTCAAATCCCTCAACATTCGCTCTCGACTATAGTGACTTCGTGCCTTCTCCCGCCCTGCCACAGCCATTTTCTGACGCAGCGGCCGATCGGCCATTAGGCGTTCAATCTCATCCGCCAAACCCTTCGCATCGCGATAGTCCACCAAGCAACCATAACTCTCTTCGATGACGTCAATAATCCCTGGCACCCTTGTCGCCACAATCGGTCGACCTGCTGCCATAGCCTCAATCGCAGCAATGGGGAGACCCTCATATTTGGATGTAAGAATGAACAAGTCCATCTGCTCTAACAAGCGCGGAACGTCATCCCGTCGCCCCAATAACTCGACTTCAGTCTCTAACAAGCCAAGCTCCTCCCGCTGCTTCAATAGAGGCTCTCGCAGTGCTCCTTCACCCGCAATCACACAATGAAAACGCCGACCGCGCTTCTTCAACTCAGCGAGCACCTCTAATAAAAGCGCTTGATCCTTTTGCTCGTCTAAGCGGCCGACAGTTCCTAACTTCCAAGTGTCCGATTGACTCGGCTCTAAATCGAGGGTCAAAAACGGCTTCAAGTCGCGACCATTGGGAATGATCGTCACCCGGCTCTCTGGCAAGTTTAACTGGCTTTGAACATGACTCGCCACGGCCTGAGAGACGCACAAATATGAGTCGACCAGACCCCGCGTCCCACGGTCGAGAACCTGTCGCATAGGCAAAAAACGCTGCTCAGGAATATGCTGATGCGAGATGAACAGGGCCCGCTTCAAACCCCGGGCGAGTAAAGAGGCAAAGCGTCCAGGAAGATCCGCATGAAAGAGATGAGAATGAATGATGTGTGGCCGAAAAATGCCGATTTTAAGGATCAATCGAATCATAGCGGTCGGCGCAAATTTGCCCT
>JARGOJ010000552.1:0-1392 GCA_029210225.1 Planctomycetota bacterium | reverse complement strand
TGCCCTTGATATCCAAAGACTCAACCGCGACCCCAGCGCCCCTCAACTTCTGGAAATAGGGGCCTCGTCCACGCATTGCGACGACAACAAGCTCCCAAACATCGCGGTCTAAGCCAGTCACGATGTCATAGAGAACCTGCTCCGCCCCTCCCTGATCCAAAGAGGTGATTAAAAACAGGATACGTCTCTTATGACTGCTCTTTGTCTTCAGCGCAGAAGTTCCCCTACGTATGCTCGCCATTCCTTTTCGAGGATAAGGGTCGCGTTGATCCCTTTGAAAGCCTTAATCGCTTTTTCTGGTCCGTAATCCTTGACGGTCGACAAGACCTTGCGGAGCAATGTCACTCCCTTCAAACCTCGTTTGACAATCAGGTAGTGACAAAAAGACCAGGCCGCAGCGTAGTGAAGCTGGGAATCTGAGCCGTAAAATGTCGCGCTATCCATAGCTAACAGATCGTCAAGTCCAGGCAGCTTATCCTCCTGAACAGCCAAACGCAGGCGATAAAGCCAGTTCTTGTTAACCGGAGGCAGACCCAGGCGACCCTCCACTAACTCGCCGACCTCATAGACTTCACAGAGACCCTCGGCATACCAAGGAGGAACCGGGCCGACGACGTTCTCAAGAACATCATGTCCAAGCTCATGCTGCAAGCGACGAGTCAAGAGGTCCTCTTGCTCACCGCGAAACGCCACGACCTCTCGGAGTAGGGACGAATAGTAGAACTCAGTGAAGTAGATGAAGTTGAACTCGCGGGTCGCGCCATATCTGTTAAAACGACCACGATCGCCATAGAGACGAACCGTTGTCACCCAATCCCGCTTTCTTGTTGGCTCCAGCCAACGAGCGAGGGCCGAGCGAAACTTCGCCAATTTTCTTAGGGGTTCACGAACTTTCGCTTCATCGTCAATATCCGTGATGCAAACGTAACCTTCTCCGTAAACACGCCGGAGAGGCTTCACGACCTTCTTTTCTTGGAGAGCCTGGGCCCACGCCAGCAACTTCGCCGAATCGGTCAGCGCTTGCCCGGTCGATTCCTTATACAAGCGCGCCAAAATTGCCTGGAGCTGGTCCTTGCCTTGACCCTTCTTCGCCATCTTAGCTAGAAAGCTCGGTCCCAAGATGCGCTGGAGCCCTACCTCAGCGGCGCGACGCACTCGCTCTTCGGAGTGGTCAAAGACCTGCTCCCAAAAGAAGCTCTCGCTTTCTTTACTGGCGATCGATGCGAGGACACCCATAGCGTAAAAACGATCGGGGCCAGTGGCCCGCTTATCTTCAAAGAGACCAGTCAGAGACTTAACCGAACGAGGATCTCCAATCTCTCCTAAAGCGAGAATCGCGTAGCGAACCTCATAGCCGTTTCGAGATTGAAGGCTCTTCTTAAGAATCGGAGT
>JARGOJ010000551.1 GCA_029210225.1 Planctomycetota bacterium | reverse complement strand
CGTGCAGGTTTGTCACCCCCGGCAGGGTGTGGGCCAGATCCGTCAACTCGTGGTAGTGCGTCGCGAAGAGCGTGCGGCAGCCGGTCGCCGTGATCGTCTCGGCGATCGCCCACGCGAGGGCCAGGCCGTCAAGGGTGCTGGTGCCGCGCCCGATCTCGTCGAGGATGACGAGGGAACGGTCGGTCGCGTGGTGCAGGATGTTCGCGGTCTCGACCATCTCAACCATGAAGGTCGACAGACCCTTCGCCAGCTCATCCGCAGAGCCAATTCTCGTGAAGATGCGATCACAGAGCCCCAGCTCCACTTCGTCTGCAGGTAAATAACAGCCCACCTGGGCCATCAACACCAACAAGGCGGCCTGGCGAATGTAAGTCGATTTACCGGCCATATTCGGGCCGGTAATGATCCCGAGAGTGCCGTTCTCATCGTCCCCAATGAGGAAGTCGTTCGGAACAAAGGGCTCGTCCGTAGGCATCGCGTCGAGAACCGGGTGCCGCCCATTGACGATTTTGATCGTCTTGTCATCTCTCAAGACAGGACGGCAATACCCTCGCTCACCGGCGATTTCCGCGAAGTTCGACAACACATCCAACTTCGCCAAGACTGTCGCTGTTCGTTGAAGGTCTAAGACAATCCCCGCCAAGTCGTCGCGAAGCTTGTTGAACATCGAGTTTTCTAGGTCGAGGATGCGATCCTGCGCGTTCAGCACATTCTCCTCGAACTCCTTAAGTTCTGTCGTGATATAGCGCTCGGCGTTCTTCAAGGTTTGGCGCCGTTGATAAGACTCAGGAACCTTATGTTTGTGGGAATTCGTCACTTCGATGTAGTAACCATGAACACGGTTGTAGCCGACCTTCAACGACGGAATCTCTGTGGCCTTACTTTGCTCCTCCTGATAAGTCTTTATGAAGCCTTCTCCGGTCCCTGCCAACTCACGAAGCTTGTCTAACTCTTCGTTAAAGCCGGTCTTAAAGACCGGCCCTTCAGCAGGTGTTGGCGCTGGTTCATCGTCAAGGCAAAGCTCAAGCAGCTCGAAAACATCGCTGTGTAATCCAAATCCACCCAGCAATTTCTGAAAGGCGTCGACGGGGAGCGCGGTGTTGTCGAGCGCCGATTTCAAGGTTTCATCGACCTGAGGCAAGCGACTTAGAGAATTCCGAAGCCGCATAAAGTCTCGGCCGGTGGCGCGCCCTGAGGCTAGCTTTTGAGCGAGGCGCTCCAAATCGTGGACCCCTTGTAATCCCTCACGCAGATTTGAGAGGGACAGCGCATCGCCGCGGAGAATCGCGACGCAATCCAGTCGCCCTTCAATAGCCTCGCGATTCAGTAAGGGCGAGAGCAACCAGTCGTGAAGTAGACGAGCCCCCATGCAAGTGACCGTTCGGTTCAGAGCGCCAAGCAAAGTCGCGCTCCGGTCTTGGCTACGCATCGATGACACGATCTCAAGGCATCGGATCGTCGCCCCATCTAGCCTGACAAAGCGATCGACGCGAAAGCTGAGCGGAGGTCGAATGGCGCCAACCTGCCCGGCCTTCATGTCAGAGGCATAGCGTAGCAGGGCTCCGGCGGCGGCAGCGGCAGGCCCCTTAGAATCGACCCCGAAGCCCTCTAAACTCTTCACCTCAAAGTGTTCGCACAGCTCTTTAACGGCGTTCTTTTTATCGGCGGTCCAGTCGGGAACAGGAGTCAGCATGATGCCGTCGCGAATCGCCTCGATGGCATGGCCTAGCTCGGCATCGGTGGCAATCTTTGCCCGACGCTTTGGCTGCTCCTTGCCGCTCGCCATCAAAACCTTATCGGTGAGAAGTATCTCCTTCGGGCCAATTCGCTGAATCTCTGCGTGGAGTGCAGCCTCTTGAGCCGGGATGTCCATCACGAAGAAGCGCCCTGTCGAAAGATCTAGCCAAGAGAGCCCCAGTATTTTGCGAGACCGCGTGACCATGAGCACATAGTTGGCGATCTCCGGGTCGAGATACTTCTCATCCGTCAAGGTTCCAGGAGTCACAATGTCTATGACTTTCCGTTGAACGATGTCTTTGCCCTTGACCTCTTTCGGGTCCTGTACCTGCTCGCAAATGGCGACGCGATAGCCAGCCGTGATCATTCGAGGCAGATATCGATCGAGGGCGTGGTGAGGAATCCCCGCCATTTTATAGCGGTCGGGTCCCTTGCCGCGATGAGTCACATGGAGTCCGAGGACCTCCCCGACAAGCACCGCGTCTTCGTAGAACATTTCATAGAAGTCACCCATTCGAAAGAACAGGACCTCCTTTGGATGATCTTCTTTAAACTGAAGATACTGACGCATCATGGGCGTTTTTGCAGCGCTAGCTGGAGGTCTTTGGGTGCTTGGATCGTCCATAACAGTTGCCATCATCGATTCCCGTGATTGACGCTTTCGTTTGAAAACGACGGGTTTAGGTTCTCAGAACACCATCTTAGGATTTTGTTAGCCACATCACCCCGAGCCAACGCAAGCTTTTTCGACGCTTGGCGCTGATACAGAGTCATTTAGAGGGCAGAGAGGCCGAGTATGACTCGGTACTGTCCTAATTTGTCCACCATGGTATTGTTTCTTTCGGATCGAGACGAATACGATCTTTTGCCTTTGCCCAAAATTGCCTTGAAAGGGCCACAGGAAGCCCATCAGGAAAGGGACAACGATGAAGCGAACACCAGCCCTAATTGTTGGTCTAAGCGCCTTAGGCGTTGTCACTTGCTGCGTCGCCTTCTCCATGATTCTTGTCGGTGGCGCTGAGGAAAACAAGAAAGTCCTCAACGAGTTCTTCGGCGATCTTGGTGAAGGTCGTGGTCAAGACGCCTATCAACGTCTCCATCCTGACCTGCAGAAAAAAATCGATCAGGTCATGTTTGAGCAGTTTGCCCTGGTCATCAAAAAAGAACTTGGGAAACTGACTGACGTCACGATCAAGCAGTTCAATAAAAAAAAGAACAGCGAAGGTCTCTTCCTTGAAGCCACGGCTCGCGGACAATTCGAAAAAGGAGTTGGCGAGTTAGAAATCAAAGCGAGCGGCACAGGCGAGGGTCCAAAGCTGACCAAATTCAACATCTCTTCTCCCAAGTTATCCGGATGGTTTCAGCTCCCCCGAGACCGAACGCTTTACCAGGCTCGTGCTCAGAGCTTTGCTGAAGCGCTCTGCACGGGGAAAGCTCAGGTCGCATGGGATCTCATGAACGGGAAATTGAGAACCGCGGTTGGGGAAGCCAAATTCACAGAGCAAGTAAAAAAGACCTTGGCCTATCTTGGTCCGTCCAAAGAGGTGACCCTGAAGTCATCGAAAGCCAACGGGCGTACTTTGATTTTTACATTCACAATTCGCGGCCAAGCCGCTCTGGAGGCAGTGATTACGATTTCATTCCCCTCAGAGTTTCGCGGAGAAATAACCACTTATCAACTGAAGCCAAGCAAGGGCTAGCATAAACAGCTGACTCTTCAGCTTCTTCGTTCATATTTTGACAGGGAGGGATCCTTCATTGAGTGACAACATTCCGAGCGCCCGAGGCGGCGATGGCATGAAAAAGCTGGGGGTTCTGGCTGGAGGAGGAATGGTCAGTGTTCTGGCCATCTTCATCTTTGTTTTTGCCATCGTGCGTGTCGACGTGCCCGCAGACAAAGTTCTCATCGCAACCAAACTTAGCGGCGATGACTTAGCCGAGGGCGAGTTCATCGCACTTGAAGAGGGACAAAAAGGCGTCTCTCTCATCCCATTCAATGAAGGTATTCATTGGATCAACCCATACAGTTATCGAACCGAGATTGTCGACTCGACCATTATTAAACCCGGTGAGTTGGGGGTTCTCGTCCGTCTCTTTGGTGAGGATCTCCCAGGTTCTCGCTTGGTCGCGACGCCAAAGCTCGGCGCCGAAGTGGGCGCGGAGCATGTTTATAAGGGAGTCTTGGAAGATCCCTTGGGCCCAGGTAAATACAACATTAACACCCGGGCCTACCGAGTCGAGCGTTATCGCGCACTGACTATCCCCCCAGGCTACGTCGGCGTCTCCATCAATATCGGCGATGACCTCGCTCCTCCCGGAGTCGCGAAGAACCCTTACGTCAATGACTCAAAGGGATTCAAAGGGATCAGTCCAGAGATTCGCCAACCTGGAACTTACTATCTAAACCCCT
Organism: Planctomycetota bacterium; assembly: GCA_029210225.1. Taxonomy (GTDB): domain Bacteria; phylum Planctomycetota; class J058; order J058; family JARGOJ01; genus JARGOJ01. Next base: position 2,080 of record JARGOJ010000551.1, on the reverse strand, counting down.
ATCTTGAGCAATTAGTGCTTTATGAAATTCGCGCTCAGCGATTTGACTTCACTAAGACGAACAAGAAAGACAACTCCATTGACTTCCAATCGTCCGATGCTTTTACGCTGAATCTCGAAGGCACGATTGAATGGTCTATCCTCCCCGAAAAGGCTCCCGAATTACTCTGCCGTCTTGGCGAGCTCCAAGAGATCGTCTGGAGCTTCGATCAATCCAGCTCCGGCGCGAGACGCCGTCGCCCTCCAGCCCAGCCAGCTCGCGGCCGACGTCGTCCTGCGCCGCAAAAAAAAGTGCAAGGGATGCGATTGGCTGAGACCGACCTCAACGTCCTCGTCGACAAGATCTTGATTCCATATACGCGCTCGTTTATTCGAGTGCTCGGCGCTCAGTTCAGAGCCTCAGAATACATTTCTGGAGAGAAGCGAACAGCGATTCAGGCAAAGTTCAAAGAGAACTTAAAAGCAGAGTGCGCAAAGTTTGGAATTCAAATCCGTAACGTTTCAATCACTCGCATTAGTCCACCTGGAAAATTGAAAGAGATCAGGAACGATCGTAGCTTGCAGCAAGAACAGCGCAATCGAATCAAACAGAACATTGAGAAGCTGAAGTCCGATGCCACTCTCATGAAGAAGCAAGAGTCCATTCGCAAGTCTCAATTGATGGTTGACGCCAGCACCACTGCTGAAAAGCGTCGTATTCGTGCCCGCCAGGACCGAAACGTCGGTATGAAAAAAGCCGAGAGTGAATTGGAGGTCGCGAAGATTAATAAGTCGAAGGCCGAAGTCGAGAAAGAGCGCTACGTCATTGATGAGAAAGCGTTGATCGACCAGAACTTCAAGAAAGAAGCGGCCTCAATCACCGCCTTGGCTCTCGAAGTGACGGCGAATGGTGGCGGCAGTAATTACATTCGCTCGATTTTTGTGAAGAAACTGGGTTTCGGATTGCAAGACATCGTGACGAATGACGACAGCTTCTTTATGAAGATCTTTGAAGATGTCCTTAACTTCCGCAGCAATGGCGTGAAGGACCTTAAAGAAGAAGAACGTCTACGAGAAGCGGCACGCAAGATGCTCGAAAAGAACACAGCCGACGCAAACAAGAGTAATAAGAAAGACTCTAAGAAGGAGGGATCCAAATGAGTAAGAAAGTAGTTCTTCCTTTAGTCTTTGTTGGTGGTGGAATCATATTCGCCTACCTATTCTGGACCTTTGCAATCTGCTCGATTGTCGCTGGACCGGATGAATTCATTGTCGTCACAAGTAAATACGGAGACGCGAAGCCTAGCGGCCAAGTGCTCGCTGACGATGGTCAACGTGGAATTCTTCGCAAGACCCTCGGCACCGGCCGTCACTTCCTCAATCCGATCATGTACAAAGTCGAAAAGAAGAAGGCCATTACAATTGGCACAACTCAGCTCGGCATTGTGACCTCGCGAGACGGAACGAATCCAAAGGATGGTTCTCTCGGAGTCAAACGTGGCGAGCGTGGTATCTGGCAAGAAGTCTTAGGCCCTGGTGTTTACAAGATGAACCCCTACGCCTATGAAATTGAAGTCAAGACGATGACTCGCATTCCCCCTGGACACATTGCCGTTCTCATTCACAACGTGACGTCAAAAGTGGAAGAGCAAACGCTGCCGCCAGGCGTTCACCGAATCAACACACGGGTCTATAAAGTCGTGAAGGTTGATGTAGGAGTGAAACACCTCGGTATGTCTCGTCGCGGAAAGTCAATTATTACCGACACAATGTTGATGGCCGACGATATGCCTCCAAGCATCCGCACAAAAAAGCGTCCTATCGGTGGAGCCCTTGAGTTTCCTTCCAAAGATGCCTACTTAGTCGGACTTGACGCATCAATTGTCTATGAGATCGAACCAAAAAACGCCGTTAAATTGATCAGTCAATTCGGCACCACCCAAGCGCTCACCAATCGCATCATTGAGCCCGCGTTGAAGAGCGTCACCCGCTTGGTGGGTTCGAGCGTGACCGCGAAGGAGATTATTCAAGGAGAGACCCGGGAGCGTTTTCAATTGACGTTCACGCAGAAGTTCCTCGAATCGCTCAAGAACAAGCCAGTC
>JARGOJ010000550.1 GCA_029210225.1 Planctomycetota bacterium | reverse complement strand
GTCCTCGCCCACGTCTCTTGACGGGGCTGAGTTCATTCAGGGCTGATTTTAAGGCCTCCAAGGCGGCGCTAATATCCTCGGGGCGAGTTTCCCATCCCATAGAAAAGCGCAGGGCCGATTTCTGATCGTCCGGACTGAGACCGAGGGCCTTGAGGACATGGCTCTCTGTGCTCTTCTTGCTCGCGCAGGCCGACCCATTGGACACGTAAACGCCGTGGCTCTCAAGCATGTGAAGCAAAACTTCCGCAGGGTAGCCGGGAAAAGATGCGTTGAGAATGCTTGGAGACGCTATTTCTGGCGAGTTGACGCGGCCCCCGAGTTCTTCAATGCCCTGGGCAAGGAGCTCTTTTTGCGCTTGCCAAAATGCGCGTTGCTTGGCGCCCGATTCAACAGCAGCGGCGACGGCTTCCCCGAGGCCAACCGCTCCTGGCACATTCTCTGTCCCTGATCGCAGGCCCCGCTCCTGGCCTCCTCCCGTCTGTTGCGGACACAATCGGGCTCGACCTCGAAGTATGAGGGCTCCGCTGCCTTTGGGACCATGGAGCTTGTGCCCTGAGAGGCTGTAACTGTGAATGTGTGGACCCGGGAAGGGGGCTTTGCCAATGGCTTGGACGCCATCGACGTGGATGAGGGCGACGGGGTTCTTTTGGGCCACTTGCTGGGCGATGGCATCGATGGGGTTAATGGCTCCTGTTTCGTTTTGGATGTGCATGACGGTGACGAGGATGGTGTCGTCTTCGAGGGCGGCGAGGATGTCTTCGGGGTGAATGAGGCCGTCACTTTGGGGCGCCACCTGGGTGATGCGAAAGCCAGCGGCTTCGAGGTCTGAGCAGGTTTCAAGCACGGAGGGGTGTTCGATGTTCGAGCAGACTATATGCTTGCCCCGGCGTTTGAGGGCGGCGCTGAGGCCTCGGAGGGCGAGGTTGTTACTTTCGGTGCCGCCGCTGGTCAGGGTGACCTCTTTGCTCTTGACCCGGAGGGCTCGGGCAATTTTTTCGCGGGCGTTTTTGAGGGCGTTTTCGGCTTCGACGCCGAGGCTGTGGAGGCTGGAGGGGTTGCCGAAGTGGGTTTGGAAGTAGGGTTGCATCGCGCCAAGAACACGGTCACTGAGACGTGTTGTTGCGGCATTGTCGAGGTAGTGAAGCGCCATGAGTGAACCCTTTTTGAAAAGCATGGGGGATGTTCTTCCTAGGGAAAGACTCATGCTTTGTCAGGGGCTTTCATCTCTCCTAGTTAGTCGCGCTTGTCAAGTTCCGCGGCAAGATCATCGATCATTTCTCCGGCGGCGAGGAGCTCTTCTTTGAGGGCTAAATTTTGCTGCATAGCTTCTCGAAGGCGCTGTCTGGTCTCTTGGAGCGCAGCTAGGGCGCGGCGGCATCGCGGGCAATCGGTCTCCGTTTCCGGGGAGGAAAGCTGGACAGCGGCGGACTTTTCTTCGCTCATGGATTTCCATCATGGTCTGAATCGAAAAGAAATACGTCGACGGCCGCTCCGGCTTTGGTGAGATCCTGAGAAGGATGTGCCGACGTTCCGTCGAAGATAGCTGCCGCTAAAGCCCGACCGTGAGCTTGAGCGCCCTCGGGTTGTGCTGGCGCCGACGTTGACACCGAAGCGCCCGCGACCTCCTGAGAAGGTTCCGTTGACGCCAAGGTTAAAGCCGCTTCGTTGGGTGCCGCGGTTGCGGAATCCGTATCCTCTTCGGGTTCCTTGGGTACGCCCAAAGCCAGGGCTCTGGATGACACCGAGAGAGCCGCGGAGGTGAGCGGGGATGGGACGGCCCTGACGGCGGGCGGCGGCCAGGAGAAGTTGATCTTGGTAGCTGAGCGTTCGGCCGAGGGGGATTCCTCGATAGAGAGGAAAGCGTCGGGAGCCGAGGAAGCCAGCGACTCCGTTCGTTCCACTGACGAAACGATATCCAGAGGCTGGACCGGGGAGGAAAGGACCGTAATAGTTGTCGAGGACGCTGTAACGGTCGGGGTTGGGGTCGTAGCTTGGGACAGGACGTGAGTAGGTTCGTCCGTTGTCTTCGCGGCTGGCGCCTCGGAGGAGGTTGCGCCGGAGCTTCTTGCGAGCGAAGTTTTCGATTTTGGCTTTTTCCTGAGCTTCTTTTTCTTGTCGGGCCTTCTTGATGAGCTCGGCTTTCTCATCGAGGGTGACCCAACGACCGCGATATTTGACCTTGCCTTCCATGCGTGCTTTGTCAGCGACGGTCATCCAGAGTCCTTGGTGCTTGACATAGCCAAGGGCGGAGCGTGCTCCGGGGTGGTTTGGATTGACGAGAAGGACAGATTCAAAGGCTGCTTTGGCTTTGGAGTGGAGTCCTTTGTCTCGGGCGAAGACGCCCAGGCGATAGCGTTCGTCGGCGTTACCGTTTCCTAGCTGGGCCTTCTTCTTGGCGAAGGCTTTTTCTTCTGGGGAGGCAAATTGCCAGTCTTTGACGTTGGCTTTTTTGACTCGGAGGCTGCCGTAGCGGCCTTTGATAATGAGATCTTGGCCTTCAGATTCGACGGAGCCGCGGAGCACCCGACCATCGTTCATGGTCACTATGTCGGCGGAGGCCGTTATTGGTAGGACGCAGAGGGCGATTGTGAAGAGAAGGCGTTTCATGGAGAACTCCAGGACTCCAAAATGAGGCGGAGTCCAAAGGGAACTTATTGGACACAGCCTTATACGAGCATCCACAATTATAGTTCCAAGCGGCCTCATTTTCCGTCTCTATCGCTGATCTTTCTTGCTTTTTTCTGCGCTGCGGTAGCGCTGACGGCGAAGTTCTTCCTTTTGTCCTTCAATTTTCTGGAAGCGAAGCAGGGATTCCGTCTCCCTTGCGCTGAGGGTTCCGTCCTTGTCCGTATCCCAGAGTTTGCGCAGGGACAGTTCGCCGTGGGCGACTCTCTTCCAGTAGGACTTCGGCTCAAACTGCGGGCTGTGCAATCCGTTGTGGCAAGCGCGGCAAGACTTGAGGCCGATGGTCGCCATGGGGGTTCCTCCAGGAACACCGATTTCCTTCGGAGCTTCGGAATGTTTGGCCCCAGGGCCGTGACAACTCTCGCACTGGACTTCGTCCAGCTTTGGGGTCAGGTCGCGGCGAGTATAGCCGTGTGGCTTGCCTTGGCCAACGGTGTGGCATGAGGTGCACTTTGGGTCGAAGTCGTTGAATTTCGCTTCGAGGCTGAGCATGGCTTTGGAGTGAGAGGTCGACTTCCAGAGCTTTCTTTCCTTAGGGTGACAGCTGCCACAAACTTTATCTCCGACATATTTTTGGGCTTTGGGGTCGGCTTTGACTGCTTTCGGGGGGAGGTTCCGGAGGCCTTTACGATATTCGATGAGGAAGGCGTCGATTTTCGGGTCGTTGGTGTGGCTTTGGTCGAGGGGGTGGGTGGCGCCGTGGTGACCGATGACGTTTTTATTTTTGATGACGAGATCGAGAGTCGAGAGTCGTTTGCCTTGGTCGGGGTTTGCGACGAAGTGGGTTCCTTCAATGACTCGGGCTTGGGTCATGACTTCGGTAGCGTGGCCAACGATCACGACATCGGCGCCGGGGACTTCAGCGCAGAGTTGGACGGCGAAGCGTTGTCCCATGTGGGCGAGGATCACGATGACATCGCTCTTGGCTTTGAGCTCGGGCATCACTTTCTTCAGGCTCTCTTTGGGGTCGAGGAAATGGACTCCTGCTTCTTTACGGGTGATGAGGTCGCGGTTGATGAGCCCGACGACGGCGACCTTGAGGCCTCTTTTGAAGCTTTGAATCATGTAGGGAAGTGGAGCTTTGTGGAGCTTTGGGTCGACGGTCATATTTGCGCAGACCAGGGTCATCTTTGCTTGCTCAGCGAGCTTTTGCAGTGTTTTCAGGCCCAGGTCAAGGTCGAGCTCGCCAGGGACAAAGGCTTGATACTCCAGGTGTCCGAGGCTTTGGAAGGCGGCTTTGGCGCGGCGTTTATCGAGTTCTTGGGGGCCGCCTGCGATATCTCCGGCGGACAGGGTTAAGCGCATTGGAGGGGGCAAGTTGTTTTTCTGGCGTAGAGATTTGAGGGCGGAGGCGAGGCGTGGGAGTCCGCCGAGTTGTTCTTTGCCGCCGCAGCCGCAGGGTTCGATGGCGCCGGCTTCGTCGGAGTTGTAAATCAGTTGGAGGCGTTGGTCGTCTTTGTCGGGGCCGACCCAGCCTGAGATCGGTATACGGATTCGTCGACGCTTTGGGTCATTGCTCTTGATGGTCAGGATGGCTTCGACGAGGCCTAGAGCAGCGCGGCCTTGGTATTCGAGGGTGATGGTCTTCGATTGTCCTGGGGGGAGAGTTCCGTGGGGGGCATCGATCAGGCGCAAGCAGTGATTATCTCCAGTGAGGACCAGGGAGACGCTTTCGAGCTTCAAATCTTTCTGACCAGAATTCGTCACAAGAATGGATCGGCGTATTTTTTTTTCGCAGCTGAGCAGTCCGAGGTCCCAATTCTTATGGCTTAGGTTAATTTTGGCTTGGCCTTGGTCAATGACATATCCATTGACAGTGAGGCCTTGCTTTGAGTCTTTGACGGGCCAGGACATGGTCCATTCAAAGGGCCCAAAGCTCTCAGGAGCTTGGCCTTCGAGGACGTAGTGGACGGTTTGGCCGGGTTTGTAAATGGGTTGTGATTCGAGGCGGCGGGCTCTTAGTGGACCGAGGCTCGGGGCGAGTCGGGGCCATTGAATGCTGTCTTTGCTGTTGTTGCGGATGGCGACGGTTAGCTTCAATTTTTCCCGGGCTTTCATTCCTCCTAAATCATGGGTCAATGATTGATTTATTGAGGAGTTGAGGACAGCTGTTTTAGTGGGGCTAATGGGGCCTGTGAAAGCGCTAAGGGGGATAGGGATAGATGGGCGGGTTGAGGAATTGGTCTTGATCGTTAGAGTTTCTTGGAAGAGCCCTGGGGGAGGATTCTTGAGGGTGATGGTGAGTTTGGCGGCTTGATGGCTTTGAATGATCTTACTAGATAACTGGTAAGAGATATTGGGGTTGCTGCTCGTTATAGAATTGATTGTGAGGACTGAGGGGCCATCATTGAATATTCTCACTGTTCGTTGGGGGCTTTTCTTGGGATCTTTGATCCAGCCGAAGTCGAATTGATATTGGGATAAATGGACTTTGGGGCTGGTGCTGGGGGGGATGTAGGCTTTTATTTCGAGGGGTTTGATGGTGTTCTCGGGGTCGTTGCTGGAGAAGTAGATAAATCGTTTGACGAGCCCTGATTGATTTTTGGCGACTTTAAGGCTGGCTCTTTGAATGAGAGTGGCGCCGCTGGGTAGATCCCATGGTCCTTCCGGGCTGAGGCTTATTCCTGGGTCTTTTTGCAGGACTTTAATTTTTAGGCGTTTTTGTCCGGTGTTGGAGAGGAGAAAGGACAGCTCTTGTTTGGAGTGTCTTTGAATTTGACCGAGGGAGACTGAGTCTGGCTGGATGTCAATAACGGGACGGGGAGGGACAATGATTGTGCCGTAGAGGGTGAGTGTGATTCGAGGTTGTTTGGGATCGTTCGATTCAATTGTAATGATTTTATTTTGGGGGCCGACGCGGCTCTTTGAGTCGAAGGTCACTTTTATTTCGCCGTGTTGACCGGGTTTATAGACTCGGGAATTGAGGGCGGGGAAAGTGCAGCCACAGCTGGACTTCACGCGGGTGATGATCAGGGTTTTGTGGCCTTTATTTTGGAATTTGAAGACGCGTTCGACGGATTGACCTTGGAGCACTGCGCCGAAATTGAAGGACGATTTCTCGAAGACGCAGTGGGCGCTGTTGGTTTGGTCATCAGGAATGGCGTAGAGGGTTTGGATGGCGGGGGATCCAACGGGAATGATGGCTGCGGTGGAGAGGACCAGCACGGTGAAGAATGTGAGGACGCTGGCATCCTTTTGCGGACAGTGTTGTTTATGTTGGGTATTCGGAGTGGGGGCCATGCTATAAATTCGTCCTATTTTGTGTTTAAGTCTTTTGTTTTCAGCATTTATGGTCTTATTACGACTCTTTTGTAAGTTCGGCGTCTTTCTGGGAACAGTTGCTTACTATAGGATGACGATAGAGGGCTATGAATACTTGTCGTGAATCGCGAATCTTTTATTCATTGTCGAAGTAAACTATAGCGTTTTAGGACGTTTCTTGGAGAGTTGGTTGTTTCATGCGTTGCCCATTTTGTAAGGACAACGAGACGATGTCCCGGGTGATTGATTCCCGCGGGGCTCAAGATTCATTTGTGATTCGTCGGCGCCGAGAGT
>JARGOJ010000549.1 GCA_029210225.1 Planctomycetota bacterium | reverse complement strand
AATAAGGACGGTGTCTGGACTGAAATTGGGGCTCCCCTTGAAGTGATTCGTGACACCAGTCATCCCGAGCCCGTTTGGAAAGAATCAAACTCCCACGTATTCTTAGAAGACGACGGAACCTTTGTGCTCTCAGTTAGGGATGAGAGCAATGTTTCAATTTCCATCGATGGAGAAGTCGCAGCAACCCTCGAAAACTCTGAAAAAGTACTTCGGCTAAAAGCTAAGAGCGTTGAGGGTCGTCGCTGTGACGTTGCGTTCACGGATCAGGCGAAGCATGTTGGGAAGAAATCCGTTCGCTGTGTCTCTGTCCAGCAGCGAAAGGCATTGCTGAAGACACTAGATGACCGATTGAAATGGAATGAACTCAAGTCTGAAGATCAAGACATTGTCATTGCCGCAGTCGACGTGTGGCTGGGCAAAGAATTTCGTTGGATAGGTACCAATTACTTCAAAGGCGGTGGAGCACAACATCGGATTGGGACTTTTAAACACGTTCAATCTGGAATTGAACTTCATCTTATTCCCGGAGGCTCATTCACCATGGGTCTCGCGGAGGCTTACGTTGGAATTGTTTGCCAAGTGGATGAGTACGATACTGGCAAGAAAATGGTCACTGAGTACGTTAGCGGATTCAGGAAAGAACCTCCTCCTACCCTTATGCGGGAAATGCCGGCCCACAAAGTCGAAGTCAAACCGTTTTTGATTGGCGCTTTCGAGTGTAGCGTTGGTCAATGGATCAAATTGGGTGGGAAGACAGCCTTGAAAGATCCGGCGAAACCTCTTACGAAGATGAGATTCAAGAGGATACAGCGTTTGTTGAAGAGGGAGGGTGACCTGTTTCGATTCCCAAGTGAAGCGGAATGGGAATATTCTTATCGAGCTGGAACGTCGACCTTATTTTATTGGGGAGATAGCCCAAACTCTAAACAAGCTTGGCAAAGAGAAAACTCTGGCAAAACGGTGCACAGAATCGACAGTCACCAAACGATGCGAAACGCCTTTGGACTCGCTGATATGGCTGGCAATGTATGGGAGTTTTGCGCCGACGCCTTTTATGAAAATTATAAAAACGCTCCCAATGATGGAGGAATTCGCCGAAAGAGTGGAGACTCTGACAAAGTTGATGTCGTCCTTAGAGGCGGCAGTTTTAAGAATTGGCTTGGATCGGGGAGAGCCTCGCGCCGGGCTCCTGCAGGGAAGCTGATTTCTAAACCCAATTGGGGCTTTCGTGTCGCTGCGAACCTACCCAAATTTGACTGAGATCGAGTCTCACGAATCCGAATCCGAATCGTCGCTCGCTTTCTCCGTTTCAATCTCACGATCAATCTCTTCCATGATGTTCTTCCAATCAGCGCTCGCGTTCAAGTTCGCGAGCATATTCATGAGCCCACTATGAATGCGGCTGAGAAAGGCCAACCCTTGTCCTTTTAACTCGGTGACGCCCTTGCGAAAGGCTTTCCGTGTGCCTAGGAAGGTGCCCTTCAGACCGAGGTCGGAGAGCTTCTCGGTATATTTACGATTCAATTGAAATGGTTGCTCCGCGATCAATGGCTGAAAGCAATGCAGCAAGAACTCTTCTAAAAAGGCGAATTCCTCGTCGTCGAGATTGTCTGGGAAGCCATAGGCTTGATTCATAGCGTCTTTGAGGTCTTCGCCTCGTTTCCCCTCGACGACAAGGTCTTTCACGAGGCGGAATTTTCTAATCGTCTCTTCATCGTAGCGTTGGACGCAACCGAAATCGAAGAACGCGACGCGGCCATCGTCTAGGAAAAGGAAGTTTCCGGGGTGTGGGTCGCCATTGACGAGGCCGTGTCCATAGAGTGATTTGAAGACGTAGCGAAAGAGAATCACTCCGTACTTGTTTTTTAACTCTTGGTCGTCGCCCTTTAATACTTCGGCGAAGGATTTGCCTTCAATGAAGTCCATAGTGATCACGTGCTCGCTCGACAGGTCGCCATGTATGCGGGGAATTACAACGTCTGGGTCTTTACCCCAGACTGAATAGAATTCTTCGTGACTGCAGAGTTCGTAGCCGTAGTCGCATTCTTCAAGCATGCGATCGGAGATTTCTTTAATTGTATGCTCAACATCGAACTTACTGAGGACCATGGCTATGGCGGTTTTAATGGTCTGAATGTTCTTTAGGTCATTCTTAATGGCTTCGGCGATTCCAGGGTATTGGACCTTCACGGCGACCGCCTGGCCATTGTGCAGGGTTGCGGAGTAAACCTGGCCAATGGACGCGGCGGCCAGCGCTTCTTGATTGAAGTCTCCATAAAGCTCAGAGATCTCTTTGCCGAAGTCGGCCTTGATGACCGCGCTCATTTGTTTCCAACGAATTGGGCGAGCTTTGGTTTGAAGGGTGGTCAAGGCGTCGCGATAAATATGACGGTGGTTCTCGGGGATGTAGTCGTCGAGATACGTGATCATTTGCCCAAGTTTCATGGGCAGGCCCTTCATTTGACCGAGGGCTTTCAGTAGCTTCTGAGCGCTCTGTTCGTGGAAGCGCCGGGCGGCTTCTTCGCGGCCCTTCCCTGTCACGACCCGGCCAGCGGCGGAGAACAGCTCGGTCGCTAATCCGACGTTGAGGGTTGCGAGGCGTGTAATACGAGCGATTCGCCCTTGGGGAATTTTCTTTTCTTCTGGTTCCTGACTCACAGATTAGTCCTCTTCGTTTGAGCTGGTGTTTGCCGATTCGACTTCCACGTAGCTCTCTCCCAAGGCTCGGAAAGGCACGGACGGCACGACAAAGGCAAAGACCTCACAACCCGCCGTCAGTTCTTTCAGCCATTGACTCTCATATTTTTTGACCTGGGCAGGTTCCACCTTCGATACCTCAATGGGTATATCAATTCTAGACTCCAAGACTTCACCCATCCCAGAGAGCACATTCACTCCTCTATTCTGCTCGACTAAATACCCGACCGCATCATTCCAGGACGCGAAGAACTCTTTGAAGTCATCGGGGAGCACTGCGGGGGTCTTGCAAAGAACCTCGCTGTGGAGATCGGGAGCGCTGCCGTGACCGGGTGTCATTTGAGTCACGACGCGATCTTGTTCTCGGATGTGAGTGAAGGAATCTGAGAGATGGGATGGGAGGCCATCGCTCATGAGGCGGCTTCCGATGGCGTGGGGGGAACCGGAGATTGTTGTTTTGAAGAAGTAGATGGCGTCGCGCTTTGCTTGGGGATTTTCAGGTTCGACGTAGATGCGCCAATTGCTTTGGCAGGGAGAAGGAAGAAATTTTCTGAGTGGTCCGTAAAAGGCGGGGCCAAAGTGACCGTGTTGGTAGGTGAGGAGGCTGATGGCGGTTTTGCCGTTTCTGACATCTAATTTGAGGGGCTTGGGACATAGTCTTCGGGCGCGTTCTTCGGGGACCATCCAATTCAAGTAGACGACATCCCGAATATCACTTTTCATGACAGGGATGGGGAAGATGCTTGAGCTGGCTCGAATGAGATCTCGGAGTCCTCGGGCGTTGATCATGTGTGCAAGTATTGAGAGCTTGCTTTGGTCTGGCCATCGGAAGTGATGAAGCTGTGAATCTGGTGACGGGTTGTTTTGGTGGTGGGCTTCGCCGAGTGTGACGGCCATGAGGATCATTTGAAGGAGGAGCAGTGGGAATGAGAGTCCGTTAAGGGCCATCATGACCCAGAACTGAGTGAGGAAGTCATCTGTAGGGCCGTTCTCCCGTGCTAGAGAGGCCGCTGAGACGCCGACGAAGAATATGTTGGCGATATATGAGACAGCGACAAAAGTATTCCTGGCGGGGCTCTGGGGGCATATTCTGAGGATGACAAAGATCCAGACAATGCTCATGAGGATGTAGAGGTTATTTGCGGTGTAGCCGAGCATGGTGAGTAGCTCGCGTTGTCTTTGCGCGAAGGAATTGAGGATGGGGTCTTGAGGGTTTGAGGCAAGGGGGGCGGAGGATTGGGCGAGGTGAACGAGTTCGGTGTCGAGGAGGAACTCACCGTATTGGTCGGGGATGACGGCGCAGATGGTGAGCAGGAACGCGAGTGAGGCGAGGATCCATCCGGTCTTGTTTGGTCGAGATCGGGTCCAGGCTATGAGAATGACACCGAAGATGAGGTTGCCGAGGGCGGAGAGGTTCCAGGGGAGCCATCCGAGGCGCCATAGGTTGGGATATTCAGCGATGTATTGGGCTTGTTCGAGGCTGTTGAAGTTGTCTGCGACGCCGGGTCTGAGGATGGTGGCCATGGAGAGCAGGCCGAGGGCGTGGGCGACGATGGTGAAGAGGAGGGAGGTCATGAGGGCGCGGTAGAGGCTTATTTCTTCTCTCTTTTGCGGGTCTTGGATAAACATGGCGGCTCCGTTTCGGGGGCATTAATGGGCGAAGAAGTAGCGTACGAGGACGATGCCGAGGCTTAGTACGAAGCCATAGAGAAAGCTGTTGAGTCGGAGTGTTTGTTTCTCTTTGTTCTTGAGGAAGCGGCCCCAGGCTTCCATAACGGCTCCTCCCACAAAGGGTGTGACGATTAGATTTGCGATTTGGCCGCTTGAGTTGGTGATCATTGCGTTCGGAAGGACGAGGAGGCTGAGTGCGCCTGAGGCGGCGCCGAGAATGAGGTATCCGGTTGCGGCGAGGAGGGGAGGGACTTTATAGCTGGTGGTGCCGTCGTCGTTGCCGGTGGGTGTTGGCATGAAGAGGCCGCCGGAGATGCTTGAGATTCCTCGTATTAGGGCTTCGATGAGAAATTCGCCGACGGAGAGTAGGATGAGTTCGACGAGGATCTCGATGATGACTTCAATAATGATTCCCATGATTGTTCCTGCGAATTGGAAGGTCGGGTCGAATTTGGGGTGGGGTTTTGAGTCTTTATAACCTTTCTGCTTGGGAATCTCATGGGAGTGTTGGGTGAGAACTTGGATTGGAGGCTTAGATAATGTTTAGGGTGAGGTTGTCTTCGGCGAGTATGAGTTCTCCGTCCCATTGTTTTCGGCACATTGCTTCAATGTCGTGATCGTCGCAGACGGGATAGAAGTGGCTGAGGACGAGTGTTTTACACTTTGCTTGCCGTGCGATTTGGCCGCATTCCTTGGGTGTGAGGTGCCCTTTGACTTTGAGGTGATCGGGGAAGGAGCATTCAAGGATGAGCACGTCGATGTCTTGAGCGAGTGAGACGATGGCGTCGCAGAGGTCGGTGTCACCGGAGTAGGCGAGGCTTGGTCCGTCATTGAATTGAATTCGATAGCCGAGGGCGCCGGGCATGTGGTCGACGCGTTGGCTGGTGATTTTGAAGTCGTCTCGAATTTGTGTGTTCTGGTCGCTTTCTTGGATGCTGAGTAATTGTCGTTTGTCTTGGACCCATCGGCCGTGGAGGTCGATGAGTTTTTGGTAGTGGTCTTTGAAGCCGGGCCATCCGGTGACTTCGAGTTTCGCGCTCTCTAGGAGGTCTGGATTTCGGCGGGCGAAGAGTAGAGGGGCGAGGTCGGCGACATGATCGAGGTGGGGGTGAGTGAGGAATATGTTGTGAACTTTATGAAAGTCCTGATTATTGACGGCGAGTTGTTTCATGGTCCCTGAGCCACAGTCGAGCAGGGTGGATTGTGAGGAGCGAATGAGGTATGAGGGACAGTTACGAAGGGGAGTGGCGAGGGCTGTGCCTGACCCTAGGATAGTGATTGTGGGGTTGAGGGGCAATTGAGGGCTCCGGTTTCAGTTGGTTATTGGGTTCATTTTAATTGAATTGTCGCGTTGTCTTGGTGCGTATCGCGACGTTTTTCGTTTTTTGCGACATCGCGACAGCCTTTAGAGCCTTTGTTTACTGCTTTTACGATTGGTCCGTGTTTTGCGAGTTTGTGAAATGAATGAAAGTAAAGCTAAGTTTGTGGGACGAATAATTGGAGTGGAGTTGAATATGTTTGGTGCTAAGGCTGGTGTGGTGGGATTCCGATTGATGTTGGATGAGGCGTTGACGCGGTCATTGATTCGATCGTTGTTGATCAGTTCGATCGTGGGTGTTTGTTCTTTGGTGTCGGGATTGATTCTTAATATGTTGGGGCGTGTTGAGTTGGAGTTGGCGGTTTCTTTGGCGTTGTTGTCGATGTTGGGGAGCGCGGTGTTGGTCTTTATCGGGTTGACGCCGGTAATATTGGCGCGAACTTGGGAGCGAGTGTTGAGGAGTGAGGGATTGTTGGGGCGTTGTGATTTGGGGGATTGGGAGGAGCGGGAGTCGGATCGGTGGGCGTTGGGAGGGACGGTGATGATGGTTGTTTTGGGTTT
>JARGOJ010000548.1 GCA_029210225.1 Planctomycetota bacterium | reverse complement strand
GGGACGGTCGCGTTTGAGACGGCGTAGAGCATTTTCGCGCCGTGCCGGATGATTCCTTGTTTCTCGACGCGGGAGCCGACCCAAAAGCCCGGGACGTCTTGGAGGAAGAGCAGGGGAATGTTGTAGGCGTCACAGAGGGTGATAAATCGAGCGGCTTTGTCGGATGCGTCATTATCAATGGCGCCGCCAACGTGGAGCCCCTGCGAGGCGACAATACCGATAGAGCGTCCGTCCATGCGAGCGAAACCGGTGAGTATGGCTTTCCCAAATGATGGCTGCAATTCGAAGAAGTGGCCATTGTCGACAACTCCACGAATGACTTCTTTCATATCAAAGCTGCGCCGTGAGTCGTCGGGAATAATGTCGAGCAGCGCTTCGTCACGGCGATCAACCGGGTCGCTGTTTTCTAATTGGGGTGGCTTTTCCTCGCAATTGCTGGGGAAGTAGGAGAGATACTCTTTGACGGCATCGAGACAGGCCATGTCATTTTCGACTTCGAGGTGAGCGCAGCCTGAGACTTCGCAGTGAATCTTCGAGCCGCCGAGGTCTTGTTCGCTGATGTCTTCGCCTACGGCTGCCTTGACCAAATGGGGCCCAGCGAGGGCCATAGAGCTTGTGCCTTTGACCATGGGGACGAAGTCTGCTAAGGCAGGGATGTAAGCGGTTCCAGCGACTCCAGGGCCCATCATGGCGGCCACTTGAGGAACCACTCCTGAGAGGCAGGCTTGCTCACGGAAGAGGAAGCCTGAGAAGGCGAACTGTGAGCCAGCGGCTTCTTGGACACGGGCTCCAGAGCTGTCAATGAGCCAGATAATCGGAAGTCGTCTGCTGAGAGCCAATTCGCGAATGCGAGTGACTTTCATTTCACCGTTGCGTCCCATTGAGCCTGCGAGCACTGTGAAGTCATAGGCGGCGAGGACCACAGAGCGCCCATTGATATCGCCGTAGCCAGTGACGACGCCGTCGCAGGGCGCAATCTTGCCTCGGAGCCCGGGGACGCCGCTGTGTTGAGCGTAACTGCCGACTTCAACAAAGCTGCCGTCATCAAAGAGATAGTCAATTCTCTCTCGGACGTTCATTTTTCCGAGTTCTTTTTGTCGGGCGACTTGTTCTTCGCCCCCCATTAAGAGGTTCTTTTCTTTCTTCTCAATCATTTCTGCGAGGAGAGTTCGCATTCGTTCGCCGTTAGCCATTCAATTATTTCCCTTTCCATTCTGGAGCTCGTTTTGAGAGGAAGGCAGAGATCCCCTCCATTGCGTCTTCGGTATTGACTGCGATTGTGAGCATGCCTTGAAGGTATTGGAGGGCCTCTTTGTAAGGCATCCCCTGCATATTCAGGAAGGCTTCTTTACCTAATTGAACAATGGCTGGACTGTAGCCGCTGATCGTGTCTGCCATTTTTTGAGTGGCCGCATCTAATTCCGTGCGGGGAACGACTAAATTGATCATTCCCAGGTCTTGCGCTTCTTCGGCGCTGACTTTGCCTCCAGTGAACATAAGCTCCATGGCTTTTTTACGGGGCATATTGCGGAGCATGAGGGCCATGACCATCATTGGGAAGAGGCCGAGTTTGATTTCTGGAGTGCCGAAGTCGGCGTCGTCGGTGGCGACGACCATATCGCAGGCGAGCGCTAATCCGACCCCGCCGCCGCGAACCATTCCATTGACGCGGGCGATGAGCGGCTTGGGGAAACGATCCATGGCTTGAAGCAGATTCATGTAGCCACTGCGACCGTTGTGTTGGTCGAGAAAGCTTCCTCCAGAAATCGAGCTAAGATCGCCTCCTGCGCAGAAGCACTTGTCTCCGGCGCCAGTGATAATGACGCAGGAGATGGTGTCTAATTGGCCGAGGGCCTCCAGGTTTTCGACTAAGAGCCGCAGAGTCTCTGAATCGAGAGCGTTGCGGCGCTCTGGGCGATTGATGAGCAGTGTGCCGACGCGGCCCTTTTGAGAAAATTCGACGGTCATGACGCGCTGTACCCTTCCAGTTTGGAAATGATTTCTTTCATGACTTCGCTAGTGCCGCCCCCAATAGTGAGCAATCGAATATCACGGAAAGCACGGGAGACTGGGTATTCGTTCATGTAGCCCCAACCGCCGTGGAATTGAAGGCAGCGATCGATGACTTTGTTCGCTAGCTCGCCGCAGAAGAGCTTGGCCATGCTGACTTCTCGAACACATTCAATATCACGATTAAAGAGATCGCAGGCATGGTAGGTGAGGCGGCGGCCGGCTTCGATTTCAGTGGAGAGCTCAGCAAACTTGTGAGACCAGACTTGATAACGGGTTAGGTTCTTGCCGAAGGCTTTGCGCTCACGACCGTATTTGAGGGCTTGTCCGAGCTGGTATTGAGAGGCGGCGACGCCAGAGATACCCGCGACCAGGCGCTCTCTTTGGAAGTGTTGCATGAGGTAGTAAAAGCCCATGCCCTCTTGTCCAAGGATGTAGCGCTTAGGGACTCGACAATCTTCGAAGAAGATCTCCGCGGTGTCCGAGGCTAGGTTACCCATCTTCTTGAGCTTGCGTCCGACGGTGTAGCCTTTGGTGTCGGTGGGGAAAGTGATCATTGAGAAGGCGCCATGACCGGCTTTGTCGTCGGGGTTGGTGCGGGCGAGGAGAGTGATAAAGTCGGCCCGGGTTCCGTTTGTGATGAAGGTTTTTGAGCCATTGATAATGAGGTCGTCGCCATCTTTGACGGCGTTGGTCCGAGTTGAGAAGACGTCGCTTCCTGCGTTGGGCTCAGACACTCCTAAGGCGGCGATTTTGTCACCGGCGATGGCTGGTTTGAGGAACAGCTCTTTTTGTTCATCGGAGCCGACGGCGTGGATGACGGGGGTCGCCATGTCGGTTTGCACCATGAGGGACATGTTGGCCCCGGCGCATTCGGAGCGGACGAGTTCTTCGATGAGAACGACTGAATACCAGTAGTCGAGGCCGAGTCCCCCCCACTTTTCGTCGTAGGTGAGGCCGAGAAGATCTTCTTCGGCGAACTTCTTGTAGAGCTCACGAGGGAAGAGTTCGGCTTCTTCCCATTCCTCGACGTAGGGCACCATTTCCTTTGCGATGAAGGCGCGAACGCTCTGCCGGAACATCTCGTGCTCTTCGCTGAAGAAGGTTTCTTTATTGGGGTTGGACATGACCACTTCCATCTCTACTCAAGCGGGAATACCTCAGATTGACCAAAAGCTCACTGATTGACTAGTAAGTAAGCTTCTTCCACCGAGACATACTAATAAGTGAGAGGAAGCTTGAAAACCAGCAGCATTTTGAACAAATGATCAGTCCCGTCCTGGTCTTCGTGTCTAAGCACTTTCCTCCAAGGAGTTTAGGAGGCTCTGGGACTCTCAACAAATTGCAAGTTCTGTGATAGAGTCGACGGAGCTCCGCGGACTATTTGTAGGCCTATCTTTGTCTTGACGAAGTACGTGAGCGGAGCCCCTCGAAAGCGAAGAGCGATGAACACTGCCCGATCTGGGAATGAACAAGAATCCTTAGATTACTATGAAGCCTGCCTCGGCCCAATATTGCAATCCGAGCCATTGATTGCGTTTCACGCCCATTTCGCCTTTGAGAATATCGAGGTCATTGGCAAAGGGGGCATGGGGGAGGTCTTTAAGATCCGCGATCAGCGCCTTGGGCGTTTGGCGGCGCTCAAGCTGATGCAACCCTCGGCCAGTCAGAACCCCAAGACGCGGCAGCGCTTTCTTCGTGAAGCGAAGATCACGGCGCAGTTGGATCATCCTGCCATCCCCCCCGTTTATGAAGCCGGGCAAACCACTAAAGGGCAACTCTATTTGTTGATGCGCCTCATTCGAGGACAGACTCTAAGAGAGTTTATCGCGACTTGTGATAAGGAGAAGACTCTAAAGGAGAAGCGCGTAGAGTTGTTGCAGGTCTTACTTCGAGTGGCTGAAGCGATCGCCTACGCACACAAGAAGGATATCCTCCATAGAGATCTGAAGCCAGAAAACATTATGGTCGGCGACTTTGGCGAGGTCCTCGTTATGGATTGGGGATTGGCCAAAAATTTGAAGTTGAAAGAGGCGGACTCGGAGCTTCTCTCTAGGAAAGAGCTGTCTGCTGAGGCGATATCGATGCTAGGCGAGGTTGGACTGACGGTGGCCGGGAGCATCGTCGGAACCCCCGGTTACATGCCTCCTGAGCAATTGGAGGGAGCCAGGATCGACGGACGAGCCGATGTCTTTGCCTTGGGCTTGCTTCTCAGTGAGTGCCTTACGGGGCAACGGGCCCTCATTGGTGACAGCAACGTGGAGATATTGGCAAAGACCGCGTCCGGGGCCGCGACTTTACCGCGAGAATTGGATTCATCTGTTCCACGGGTGCTTAATTGGATTGTCAAAGAAGCGGTGATTCCAGACTATCGCTATCGCACCAAGAGCGCCCAGCTCTTTGCCAGGCAGCTGAACTCTTATCTATCTGGAGAGGATGTTGAAGGTTACTCCTATTCTCTTTACGAGCGGGCTATGACTGGGATCAAGAAAAGGCCCGGTTTGCTCGTTGGAACAGCCGCTTTGGCTCTCATGTTCGCATTCTCTCTGAGCTTATGGCTTAGCTTGGAACGGGAGAAGGAGAGATCGGAGCGGGTCTCTCTTGAAGGTCAGCTCTCCCTTATGAACGAAACTGAAAAGCGGGAGCAAGCGGAGACGAAGGCGAGTCAAGCCAACAAAAAAGCGGACCAGGCCGAGGCTATTCTTGCCTATTTTAACGAGGCCCGAGCCTTGCAGAGCCGTGGTGCGCCGAAGCAATTGATCGTAGATAAAGTGACGGCTGCCTTAGATAAGAGTCTCAGAAGTAAACAGGCGCTTATGGAGGCGGCGAAAATATTCGAAGAAGCCCGCTTCCTGGACGAATCTAAAACCCTACTTCTCGAAGTCTCCGCACGCTTCTCCCCGGCCTACGAGGCTTTGTTTGCGTTGCATCGACTCGATTCAAAGGTGAATGGTGGCGATGAGTTTCGATCAACGAAGTATTTTTTGGAAATCATTGAAGAAGCAAAGAAGAGAAGCGATGAGAACGAATTCATTCTTGTGGTGCAGGCTCAGCAGTTAGTGGAAGAGAATCGTTTGAAGGAGGCGCTTGAGATCTACAATAAAATTGAGCGCTACACCACGAAGTTCGCATTGGCTTACTTCAATAGGAGCGTGGTCTATAGCAAGTTAAAGCGTGAGGACCTGGCGTTCGCCGACTTAAAGAGGGCGATAGAGCTCAATTCAAGATATGCGGATGCTATCTATAATCGCGGGGGTCATTATCTTCGTAAAAAACGTTGGTCTGATGCGTTGAACGACTTCAATAAAGTCATAGAGATTTCGCCGCGCTATTATAGAGCTCACTACAATCGTGGGATCGTGCTTGTCAGACGGGGGCTCTTGGTTGACGCGCTGAGCTCTTTTGAGCGGACAATTGCGTTGAATCCGAATTTCTTTCTTGGTCACTACAATCGTGGGTTCGTGCTTTCTGAGCTTGGACGATACGATGAGGCGCTTAAAAGCTACAACTTGGCCTACCAATTGAACTCTCAGTCAGGCAATCTCTACGACGCCCGGGGTGTGGCCTATTACAGAATGGGACGATACGAGGACGGTCTCAGAGATCTTAATAAGGCGCTCTCTCTCAATCCCAAAAGCGCACGCAGCTATCAAAATCGGGCCAAATTGTTGCAGAGTCAGGGTGTGTTTCGAAAAGCGCTCGATGACTATGATCGCTGCTTGGAACTGGCGCCTCCAACGGCTGCTGTGCTTGTTGAGAAGGGCAATGTCTACGCTAAATTGAAGCAGTTTGCCGAGGCGCTAAAGAGCTTCGGAGCGGCGCTGGAAATCAACCCTCGTAGTTTTGATGCACACCGTAATAAGGGGGTTGTTCTTGAGGCGCAAGGGCGTGCTTTGGAAGGCTTGGAGTGTTACAACAAGGCGCTGGCGATCAATCCGAAAGACGGCCAAGCTTATTTATATCGTGCGAAATACTATTCTAAGAGGCGGCAGTATAAACTTGCTCTCAAAGACTACGAGCAGTCCATTAAATTCAATCCAGATAATTTTGTCATCTACAACGCTCGGGGCATTGATTTGTTCCGATTAGGGCGGCCCAAAGAGGCCCTCGCGGACCTTAATAAAGCGGTTGCGCTCAGTCCTAAAGAGGCGATTACTTATCTCAATCGAGGGGTTATTCATAGAAATGAAGGTCGCTTTCAAGCAGCACTTAACGACTTCAATAAGGCCATATCCCTAAATC
>JARGOJ010000547.1 GCA_029210225.1 Planctomycetota bacterium | reverse complement strand
CCCGTGGACACACTGACGGCCCTGGTGTCTGGCTCCGTGTCGGTGGGTGAGCAGCCTGAAGCCCAAGGGGTTTCGAGGGTGAAGATCTTGCCGACGGGTCCACAGGATGAGCGTTGGGCGTCTGTTCCGGCGCATCGCTATGCGATGTTTTCGAAGAGTAGCCGCTTGGTCTCTGTGAAAGAAGCTTACGTGCGAGTGGCTAAGAAAGGGGAGCAGGTCGCAGTGCAGGTGCAGTTTCAGGTGCCTGAGGGTCGAGCTAAGCGCGAGAAGAATGTCTGCGAGCTCTGGTGGCTTGATCGTTTGGAGGCGGAGCCGATGCCCGGAGTCTTAGGAGGCATTCTAAAGGCATCAAAGCAGCCGATGGAAGGTTGGCAGGGGGTCGCGCCTATTAGCTCTGAGACGAGCGTGACGGTGCTTCGGAGGGGGCCTCGCTTGTCGCCAAAGTATTCACAGCCAGAGTTTCAATGGGATCGAGACGGGGATCAGATCTTGGTTCAATTTTACGGAGCGTTGAAGGCTCCGAATACGACGTCGCGTTTTTTGGCCTTGAGGTTACAAACTGGTTCTCAAAAAGTGCTTTTGAGGTCGGCGTGGTCGAAGTGTTCGTGGGAAGGGATAGCGGAGAATGCAAAGTCTTCTTGGTGGCTGATTTTCGTGTTTTTTCTTGTCGAGCTTGTTTTCATGACTCTAGCAAGCTCTGGGGGAACCGAGATCTAGCTTTACACTGTGCTGGGGGCGTTCTTGGAGACGAGAATGCGAGAAAAAATTGCGCGCAGTGTCATAGTCGGACTTGTCTCAAAACTCAGGTTTAGTATTCTTTGGGAGCTTGGACGTGCTTTGGGGGGACATCGGTGACTGGAACACTGGTGTCGCAAACACGCCAACTCAACTAAAGTCGATTGTAATTTAAGGCTTTAGGGAAATTCCCACTTTCAGCCAGAACGAGTTGGAAGAGACTGTAATGGCAAAAAAGATAAAGAAAAAAGAACTGGATCGGCGCGAGTTCATTGCGCTAGGACCCGTGGCAATTCCTTGGATTGGAGTCGCTTGGGCGGCTTTCACCGGGGCTACGACCTTGCTGCTTGGCGCGACCGGACGCTTCTTCTTTCCGAACGTGTTGTTCGAACCACCTCAATCTTTCAAGGCGGGCTTACCGGCGGAATATACGCTCGGTAAAGTCGATTTGCGCTGGAAAAAGAAGTTTGGTGTTTGGCTTGTGCGTGATGTTGACAACGAGCGCGGAGAAGGTTTCTACGCTTTGTCGACGGTTTGTACCCACCTTGGGTGTACACCGAACTGGCTCGAAGCTGAGCAGAAGTTCAAGTGTCCATGTCACGGTTCCGGTTTCCGCCGGTCGGGTATGCACTTCGAAGGTCCTGCGCCGCGCCCCTTAGAGCGCTATCGCGTGGTCTTCTCCGAAGATGGCCAGATTCTTGTGGACAAGTCTCAGAAGTTCCAACAGGAAAAAGGTGAATGGACAAAAGCAGGATCATTCCTAGCTCTAGCCTAATTCACGTGTTCGAAGACTTGGATAAAACATCATCTTGTTGTTTTCAATGAGCCCACCATTGGGTGGAGTCGTTTGAAGGATCAGAGAGAGTTCTTAGTATGTGGAAGAGTTTCGTCGATTATGTGACGGGATCCCAAATCTGGACTTCGGTTTTTAGACATGGGACCCCTACAACACCAAGGAATCAAGCCCTCGCGGTCTTGTCCAACGTGTTTCTTCACCTGCATCCTGCAAGGGCGCGTAAAGGTGGAATCAAACTTGAATATACATGGTGCATGGGAGGCGTTTCGTTCTTCCTGTTCCTAGAGCTTGCTATCACAGGCATCTTGCTCATGTTTTACTACCGGCCAACCGCCGAGTATGCCTTCGTTGACATGATCGCGCTTCGCGAACATGTGCCCTTAGGTGTGATGCGTGAACTGCATCGCTGGGGGGCTCACCTTATGGTGATTGCCGTCTGGCTCCATATGTTCCGAGTCTTCCTGACCGGATCCTATAAGCCGCCTCGGGAGTTCAACTGGGGTGTGGGCGTGATTCTCTTGACTCTCACCCTTATGCTCTCCTTTACAGGATATCTCCTTCCTTGGGATCAGTTGGCCATTTGGGCTGTGACAGTGGGGACAAACATGGCTCGCGCCACGCCGTTCCTTGGTCATGAAGGTCCAGGTGCCGCATTCCTGACCCTTGAGGGAGTGAACTTGGTTCACGCTGGTGACGACGTCCGCTTCGGACTTCTCGCTGGTCGATTCGTTGGGGAAGCAACCTTGCTCCGTTTCTACGTGCTGCACTGTATTGCCTTCCCGTTCATTATTGTCATTCTTATCGCCATTCACTTTTGGCGTGTTCGTAAAGACGGTGGAATCTCCGGGCCTGTAGCCCTTTAGAAACGACGGAACGCCTCGCTCGCCGGTTCTCGAATGCTCTGTATTCGGACCGGCAAGCAAACTTCTGTCGGATTGAAAGAGAAACAACGCTTACTAGCGATACTCGGGGAGGGATTAAAAAAATACCATGGACGCACTCAAGGCTGTCATTAACTGGCTTTGCCAACCGGAACCGTTGATTACGATTTCTTGCATCGTATTCTTCGCCGTCTTCATCAAACTTCATATCTTTGCGAAATGGCAATCTCTTGTTGCCATGATGAGCAGCATTATCCTTTTCACTCTCGCATCTGCGGGAGATGAGAACTTTCGTGAAATCCTCACGAAGCCTGACAATGTGCCCATCATTATCATCTTCTTGCTCTTGCCCTTCTTCTTTTGGCTTTGGGCTTATCAAGCATGTGATAATGACGTTCGCACCAAAGAAGGTCGTCCTCTTCGTGAGATCGACGTCGAACCAAAAGTGGTCTATGTTTGGCCTCACTTGGTTTATCCCGAGCTCATCTGCATCGTGGTCATGACCCTGGCACTTATTGTCTGGTCTGTGGCGATCGACGCTCCTATGGAAGAGCCGGCGAACCCCGCGAAGACCCCCAACCCCTCAAAGGCTCCTTGGTATTTCCTTGGGCTCCAAGAGATGTTGGTGTACTTCGATCCTTGGTTGGCGGGTGTGGTCTTTCCCTCATTGATTGTGGGCGGACTCATGGCTATTCCTTATATCGATAAGAACCCCAAAGGAAACGGCTACTACACGTTCAAAGAACGTCCATTCGCCATTATCGTTTTCTGCTTTGGATTCTTCATTCTTTGGATTCTCCTCGTCTTCCTTGGAACCTTCCTTCGCGGTCCCAACTGGAACTTCTTTGGACCCTACGAATACTGGGACTCTCACAAAGTTGTGCCGCTCGTGAACGTCAACCTCAGTGAATACTTCTGGATCAAAGGTCTAGGACAAGCTCTCCCAGAGAACATCTTCGTTCGGGAAGCCCCTGGATTCCTTATGACCGGCTTCTATCTCTGTGTTTTGCCCTTCATTATGGCCAAGACCGTTTTCAAGAAGTTCTACATGGAACTCGGCTTCATTCGCTTCAATGTCTTTATCATTCTGTTCCTCAGCATGATGTCCATGCCGATCAAAATGGTCTTGCGTTGGACACTGAACTTGAAGTACATCGTCGCAATCCCTGAATATTTCTTCAATATTTAACCGCGACGATATCCCAGCCAAGTCAACGGCAACGAAACATTGCTCCAATGCCCGGAACTTTCTTAAGTTTCCGGGCATTTTTTAATATTGAGTCGCTTGGCCTCAAACCATAAAATCCGCCCGACCGTTCTCAGAGACGAGAACGGAGAACGGAGTAAAGCGTGAATAGCCCAGCCATCGAAAATGAAGCCCAATCTGAAAGCGCCGAGGCTGAAGCCGACGCGCCGGAGAAGTCGGAAGCCTCGACTAAAAGCGCGGACAAGTCGAGCAATAGCGAGATAGAAAGCCCCGACTCCAAAGACTCTGGGACCGAAGCAAAGAGCGAGGCTGCGCCAAGCCCGGACGCCGAGAACACTCTGGCCGAGGAAGTAAAAGCCGACGAAGCAAAGTCCGACGAAGCAAAGTCCGACGAAGCAAAGTCCGACGAAGCAAAGGCAGAGGCAAAGACGGACAAGGTCGAGGCCGACTCTGCCACGAAGCCCGACGTCGAAGCAGAGGCCGGGGCTCCAGCGAAGGACGACGAAAAAAACGCTGAAGCAAGTGTTGGTACGCCTGTAGACCAGGTCGCCCAGTCCCCAAAGCCTGTCCCTCGCGCACCAGTGGGAACCGGCGGAGTCATCTTCCAGTTTGTTGTCTTCCCGCTAAGTATTGTTCTTGGCATCGTCGGTATCTTTGCCTTCTTCAACTGGGCCATGTCCGATCACCGAAGCTACAACGACTACCTCCATGCTATCGATCAAGGATGGGAATCAGAGCGCTGGCAAGCGGCCTATGAGCTGCAGTTTCGTATCACTGATAGAGGCGACAAGCTTCGCGAGACCGCCGATATCATGGAGACGCTGAGAGTTTATGAGAACTCCAAGACATTCAAAGATCAACGCGTCCGCTCTGTCCTAACCATTCTCCTTGGTCACCTTGGCGACCTCCAAGCCGAAGAAGCTTTAGTGGAGGCCCTCAGCGATAAAACAGACGACACTCGGCTCAACGCCGTCTTTGCGCTCGGTCGCCTCAAGTCGAAACTCGCGGTGCCCTCTTTCCTCGCTATGCTCGCCAACAGCGACATGGTCGAAGAGTCGAAGAGAGATTCCTTCTACAAGGTGATCGCCTACTCCCTCGGCGAGATTGGCGACCCCTCTGCTATTCCCGCGCTGAAGAAGCTGCTCCGGCACCAAGGGCAAGTGGATGTCGGTTGGAACGCGGCGCTCGCGCTCGCTCGTTTTGGCGATAAGAGCGCTTTAGGCACCCTCAGCGCCATGATGTCTCGACCCAACCTCGAAGGCATCCAAACAATGAACGCTAAGAGTCGAGACCTAACCATTATTAACGCCCTCAAAGGCGCGAGAATGCTGAAGGCAGAGTCTCTAAGAGACGAGATCGAGTTGCTGAAAGCCGATTCGAGTTTTCGGGTACGCCAAGCGGCCCTCGAAGTCTTAAAGTCCTTGGATCAAAAAGAACCGGCTAAAGACAATAAATAAGCCCTCTAAACACTAGTCAGAGGACCCGCTCCCATGCGTGAAATGATCTTGATCATCGACCTGGGCTCCCAATACACCCAGCTCATCGCTCGCCGTATTAGAGAACAAGAAGTCTATACAACGATCGCCACCAATGAGATCACGCGGGATAAGATCCTCGATTTAGCACCCCGGGGGATTATTCTCTCCGGTGGTCCCGCGTCGGCCTACGATGAGCACGCGCCCCGTGTCGATGAGACGCTCTTCGACCTTGGTATCCCCGTGCTCGGCATCTGCTACGGCCTCCAACTCGCCGTTGAGCACTTTGGTGGACGGGTCGTTCCTTCTGAAAAACGAGAATACGGGCGCGCTCTCTGCGAACATGATGAGCATGGTCTCTTCGAAGGCCTACCAGAACGATCCCATGTCTGGATGTCTCACGGTGATCGCGTCGAAGACACCGCGGGAGTCTTTAAGACGCTCGGACGGACTAAAGATGCGCCTCACGCTGCCGTTGCTCATAACAGCGTTCCTTTCATCGGTGTGCAGTTTCACCCCGAAGTCACTCACACTGAATACGGCGCACGCATACTCCGGAACTTCTGTCGGGACATTTGCGGCTGTGAAGCGTCCTGGAAAATGTCGTCCTTCGTTGATGAGTCGGTGCGCAAAATTCAGGAGCAAGTCAAAGACGGACGCGTCGTTTGCGGTCTCTCTGGAGGCGTTGATTCAGCTGTTGTCGCCCTCATGCTTGAGCGCGCCATCGGCGATCGACTCACCTGCATCTTTGTCGACAATGGCTTGCTTCGGGAAGGAGAACGGGATGAAGTCGAACAATGCTTCCGGCCGATCTTCAAAGACCGTCTCATTGTCGCGGATTCAGGCGCGCAATTCCTAAAGGCCTTAGAGGGCGTTGCTGACCCCGAGCTGAAGCGCAAGAGAATCGGTCACACGTTTATCGAAGTCTTCAAGAAAGAGGCTGAGAGGCTTCCTCAGGTCGACTTCCTGGCTCAGGGAACGCTCTACCCCGATGTGATCGAGTCGGTCTCTCCTCGTGGTGGTCCTTCCGTCACCATTAAAAGCCATCACAACGTGGGTGGCTTGCCCTCCGAGCTTGGCTTCGAACTTGTCGAGCCGCTCCGCGAGCTATTCAAAGACGAGGTACGCTTGTTAGGTCGGGAGCTAGAGCTTCACGAGACCATCATCGAG
>JARGOJ010000546.1 GCA_029210225.1 Planctomycetota bacterium | reverse complement strand
AATACGCTTTTCTAGAACGGGATAGGGACACTCGAAATACATCATTTTCGGAAGCTCTGCGTCCCGACCAAAGATCGCGTACCAGCCCTCCATATTGTCGAGGGAGCGGGGGAAGCCATCGAGGAGAAAGTTGGTCTTTCCGGTTGTTCTGGTGGCGTTCTCCATGGCTTTGTGGAGCAGGGTCACGGTAATCTCGTTGGGCACCAACTTACCGGCAGTGATGTATTCTTCGATGGTGGCGGCGGTCTCCCCACCAAGGGCGCGTTCGGCGCGGAGCAAGTTTCCGGTCGATAGATGAGTCCAGCCGAGCTGGGTTTCAGCAAGCTCGCACATTGTCCCTTTGCCGCTGCCAGGGCCCCCTAGGATAAAGACGACGTTTGGCTTGGGGCAGGGCTCTCTCGGATCGAAGTGGTGAATTGTGACGGTGGGAGCAGGAGCCACGCCCTTCTTGTAGACGTGCCATTCTCTGTCTGTTGGGGGCAGCTCTTCTTCCCCAGTAATGTCGTAGGCCAAGTGACCGTCGGCACGGCAGATCCGCCACGATTTATAGCTATTGGAGTAGGACAGCGAAGGGCTCCGGGCTGATTTCCCGTCGGCCCGATCCCAGGCCATCTTGCCGTTCCAATAGCCTAAGCTCGATTCGGTGCCCGACTCTGATTTTGTCGGAGGTGCGGTTGAGGGGACAAAGAGGCCATCGACTTCGGGGATGCCCGCTCCGGACACCTCAATGAAGAGTGTGTTTGGCTTGAGTGTATTCGTTTCCAACAGGATGTCCTTTAGATGTGTGCTGACAGTTTCTAGTTAATCACCGCTATCGTCGCATAATGTCCTGACCATAGTGAGTTCACTCAAACTTTATTGGAGTATGCGGGTTAAACGACCGCGCTGCGCCTTGACCCATCGTCATTCTGCGATCCAGTGCCACCTTAATGAACTGTGATAAACGAGATCCCCAATGCTGCTGGGCGAATTGAATCATTAAGTTCGTTTGGTCTGACCCCGAATCGCCCGGCGGTCTTTGACTCCTTCATGTCCAGGAAGGGCATTTCGCATCTTGTGAAAAAAGCAAACGCTCCTCCCATGACCCCACTGGTCACCGCTCCTTTGACAAGGGTCCGACGCATTGTCCTGAACTGCTCCGATCGATCCGCCGTGGATTTTTCAGCCCTTCCGTCATTCCGTGACGCATTTCCCACGACCCTTGGAGAATTTTGCCGCCATGGAAAGAGTTCAATTCCATCCAAGACCCATTGAATTGCGTTGTGTCTACTCCCACAGTCCCATCAATGAAGAAGCGACACAGCGGCCCACTTGGGTTGGCCTTCGAAGTAAAAGTAAGTCGGCTCCCTTCGGCGCTTCTTCGTCCATTCAATCCCGAAGATAAACGGTCACTAACTTCGGATTGTTGGAGTCGGCATTGGCCGCAATAAGATCGTCACGACCATCGCCGTTGAGATCCCCTATTGCGATTGCCAAAACCTCAATCCCAGCATCGATAGCGGGTGAAAGTGGTTGGAGCCCAGCCTCATCCTCTCCGGCCAAAACCAATGTTTGCGCTCCAAAAGCGTCAGCGATGGCATAATCGGTGAAACCATCCCCGTTCAGATCTCCCAGGGCCATTCCGAAGATCGACCCCAGCAGCACATTCGAAGAACCTCCGTCGCTGAAACCGCCCTGTGCATCCTGAATGAGCCGTCTGACTCGGTCTGTTGTCGTGCCAAGTACTGCCAGGTCAATCCGTCCATCACCATTCAAGTCTTTGGGAATAATGACCCGGGCTCTATCGTCAGTGAGCAACTGCGCCTGATTAAGAATAAGTTGGCCAGCGCTGTCCTGAAGGTAGAATTGAATCCCATTGGCTGAGTTGTTCCCAACAATAAGATCATCGAGTCCATCACCGTTTAAATCCGCTGAAACGGGCACTGGGCTCGACACACTTGGTAACAAGACCGCCGTCCCAAATCCACCCTGAACACGTTGCAAAAAGAGGCTCACCTCGTTCGAGCCAAAACTACCCACAGCGAGGTCCATGCGACCGTCACCATTAAAGTCTCCTTTACACATGCTCGTCGAGAAGTTACCAATTGGACGAGTCGGCCCGGGGTTCAAATCCCCCTGAGCATCTTGAAAATAGACCGTCAGAGTATTGGCGTCGACATCTGTCACTGCAATATCCGGCCGAGAATCATTGTTGAAGTCACCGACAACGTGAACACCCGCCCGCCCCGCTAACAGCAGCCGCTGGGGTGTTTCCGCCAGCTTGCCCAGACGATTCTGTTCATAAATCAATAACTGACTCCCGAAGAAATCTGTGATAATCACATCATTCAAACCATCACTATTCAAATCGTCGATTCCAACCTGAATGGCTCTCACCCCTGCATCGGAGGGACCCACTGCAACCCTTTGAAGATTCGCCCGCCCGTTTTGGTGGTATTTTCGCATGGTATCTGCGTTGAAAGCAGACACAGCGATGTCTTGCTGACCATTCCCGTCGAAGTCTCCCATTGTGACTCCAAAGGGCCGGTCGTCCGTCGTGAGCTGACTGACTTCACGGCGCAACATCCCATCCCTCTGAAAATAGACCTGAAGTGTATTTAGCGCATCACTGACGACAGCCAAATCATTCAAGCCATCTCCATCAAGATCTCCCAAGGCCAATGACAGCGGACGATCATCGGAGCTCAGTGGAGAATAGGCCGCTTCAAAAAGAACATGAGTGAGTGGCTCTTGAAGAAAAACTGTCACTTGATTCGCGCCATTGTTTACAGCCGCAACATCATTGAAGCCGTCACCATTTAGATCGCCAACAACGAGCTCTCTCGCGCTCTCCATCGGCAATGGTGAATAGGACGCAGCGGCGAGGCCTCCTTGAGCGTCTTGTAAATAAACATTGAGTTCTCGGTCACTTGAGTCAATAGCTATCAAGTCACTGCGGCCGTCACCATTCACATCTCCCAATGAGAAGACATCCTGCTGCGATGACCCTGGGAATGGTGAATTCGGCGCGGTCACTAATTGCCCCTGATCATCCTGAATGAGAATAATAAAGTCGTTATGAGAACTACTGCTCATAACGAGATCGTCCCGCTGATCACCATTGATATCGCCAACAGCGACCCATATCACGAACGGACCGAATGGAGGACTGGGAGTTCCAACGGAGAAACTCAGAAAGTTGACAGTATCCAGGAGACCTTGAGCATCTTGAAGGTAAACTCGAGCAGCGTTTCCCCCCTGGGGAGCCGTCGCGATGTCAAGACGACCATCCCCGTTCAAATCTCCTGTGGCAATGGCCCGGGGATCATCACGACCCACATCGAAGCTTTGGTGTAAAACAAGGCCGTTCGGGGTCTGTAGAAAAATTTGCAAGTCGCCATTGCCGCCAAGAAGTAATAAGTCGTCGCGGCCGTCGCCATTGAAGTCGGCGGTTTCAACGTAATTCGGCTCGTTGACTACAGCCACGGCATCAGCAGGATTCAACCATCCCCCCACAGAAATAGTCTCTGAGGTCGTCGTCGTTCGAATCCCCTCTCGCAAAGCCCCGGAGTTCTGGACCTCGAAGACTCTCAACTGCAAAGCAATGCGCGTTGCGACCGTGATGTCTTCCGTCAAGTTCCAAATCATGGCGTGTTGTTGCCCCCCTTGAATCGCCGGCGCAGAGGCCAGAGCCTGGCCTTGTATTGGAGCAGTTTCTAAAACGAAGCGAGCTCCGACTTGGGGTGCAGGGACCAGCGAGGCGCAGCCAGGTCAAGGCGACCATTGCTAAACGGCATCACAACTGCGCTAGCCGCTCCAACTTTCAACATCCCCCCCACAATGCTTGGGGTTCGGTTGAGGGCAAGAATCGCCCAAGACCGAGCCAAAGCGTATTTCCCAGGCTAAAACAACGACCTCCAGCTGTGGTGTCTCGATACTGATATTGCCGAGAAGAAGGACGACTTCGCCCATATCAAGATTTAAACCACGAAACACCTAGAATAAACCTTGTATCTACAAATCAAGAACAGTTATCATTGCTGTGGTACATTTCCTTCAACCCCATCATTCGCCATTGATGGTGGTGAGACGGTTTCTTTGGAACCTTAGAGGAGCTCTTAAATGAAGCATATTGTTTTCCCCCTTTTGTTTCTCTTTCTCATGATGCCTGTCTCCCACGCCATGGCTCAAACTGTTCCTGGGGACATGGATGGCAACAACGCGGTGGATCTCTTTGACACCGTTCGGATCATCAATGTTGTCCTTGAGCGAGCGCAGCCCACTCGCGAAGCGGATGTCAACCTGGACACAGATATCAATATTGTCGACGTCCTACTCTGCGCCAATATCGCCGTCGGCAACCCAACGGTCGCCTTCGCTGATCCTCTTATCATTCCCAACGCGGCGGGACAAGTCACTATAAGAGGTGGCAATTTTGATCCTGTGGCGAACAACAATGTCGTCGTGATAAACGGAGTCACCACTGCGGTCGATTCTGTCGAGATTGTTGGGGGTCAGGTTGTCGGCTTAAATGTGACCATTCAAGGGGGATCGACAAGTGGCGGCATTCAAGTCACGAGTGGAGGGATCTCGGCAATCAGCAATCCTCAGCTAACAATTGGCGGCCACGCATACTCGATCAATGACGTCACAATCACTGAAGGCACAGGTGCAGGAACTGTCGCCATGACCTTCACAGTATCTGCGGGCATCAGCTCCCTGGATATACGCTCGGTGCGGGCCACCGCCACTCCTGGAAGCGCAACTGCAACGGGGCCGAATTTGGGGGACGCTGATTTTTCTCCAGTAGCCACAGATCTGGTGTTTAATCGAGGAGACGCAACGCAGCGTTTCACTGTGCAGGTAGCCATGGATTCAGTGAATGAAAGCGATGTTGAGATTTTTACAGTGGAGTTGACAAGCCCACAAATAAGCGTCAACGGCAATTTTGTGACGGACACTCAGTCGACGATCTTAGATCGCACTGGCATTGGCAGAATCCTCGACGATGATGATAGCGAGATCAGCATTGCCGATCAGACTGTAGCTGAAGGCGCCGGGACCATGTCCTTCGTCGTGAGCGTTACCAACCCCTCTTCAAACAATATCCTTGTGACCGCAAGCACCGCCGATAATAATTCAGCGACTGCCGACGTTGATTATGTTGCCAAGTCTCAGACCGTGACGATTATGGCCGGACAAACAATGGCGACCTTCGACGTGACGGTCAATGACGACCAGGTCGAAGAAAAGGACGAGACCTTTCTTGTGAACTTGTCTAATCCCATCGGAAACTCAACGACAAGCATCAGTGTCGGAACCGCGACAGGAACGATCGTTGACAATGACATTTTCGACTTCAATGGCGACGGTCTTCCCGACACCATCAGCGGCGCCCCGGAGGCGAGAGTCAATGGCGAGGCGAACGTCGGCAAAGTTTACATTGTGTTCGGAACGACAACCCCCAATGCGTCGCTCGACCTCGCGACACTCAACTCAAACGAGGGTGTCTCTATTGTCGGCGCGGCCACAGGCAGTTTAACGGGAGGCAGTGTTTCAGGGATTGGTGATTTTAATGGCGATGGAATATCCGATGCAATAATTGGATCCTCTGACCTTAATTCGGCCTATATTTTGTATGGGAGCAGGACACCCTTTACCGCCGTTGTCGAGCTTGCAAGCCTCACACCAAGCCAGGGATTGGTTATCACGGGCCAAACCGTCGAGAGCGTTGCTGGCGCCGGCGACTTTAATGGTGACGGCCTCGCCGACGTTCTGCTCGGAATCCCCAGCGCCTCACCATTTGGCCTCAACCGAGCAGGTCTGACCTATCTTGTCTTCGGAACAAGAACACAATTCCAAGCCCCATTCAGCCTGGCCAATCTTGCCCCAAACCGGGGGGCGATTTTTGTCGGCTCTGGGGCCAATTCGACTTCGGGTCGCAGCGTCGCGAGCGCGGGGGATTTCAATCGTGACGGTCTCGCCGATTTTTTGATTGGCGCCGACGGCGCCACGACCAATGGGAATCTCTCATCCGGTAGGACGTATGTTATCTACGGGACTCAAACTCCCTTTGCCACCTTCGTTCAACTTTCACAGCTCCAAGCCACTCAGGGCGTCATCATTAATGGCGCGGTGGCCGGTCAAAGAATTGGTTTCAGTGTCTCCAAAGCGGGAGACTTCAATGGCGACAATCTCCCCGACATCATTATTGGGGCACAGGCAGCCTCTCCAAATGGTAACAATCAAGCTGGCACCGCGATTATCGTTTTTGGATCCCAAACGCCAATGACAACCC
>JARGOJ010000545.1 GCA_029210225.1 Planctomycetota bacterium | reverse complement strand
TCAGCTGCTTCAGCGTTGCTTTCGGTGTCCTTCGATTCGGTCGCAGGGGCTTTTTCGGCCCAGGCCATACCCGACTCGAGTTTGACATCATCTTTGTCTTTTTGCGGCTCCACCGAAGCCCTCATCTTTCTGAGCGTTCCCGAATGCAACAAATCCTGACAAGAGTTTGATCCAAAGTCAAAGGCCCTTCAACACCAATAGCGGTGACGAATACCCTCACTCTCAATCGACTTGAATCCTGTCCGGCCTGAAGTCGCCCCTAACTTAAACGAAATCAAAACTGTCCTACTAGAGAACATGCAACTTTTTTGGCGGTCTTCAACGAGACCAAAGCATCCCCGCCGAAAATTATCCCATGTTTTCAATTCGACTTAACAGCTTTTGAGCGTTTTGCTCCAAGCGCTCAACAGTCAGCTCTAGCCCGCAATCGGGCTTTTTAAGGCAACGGTAAAGATCCCAAAGCGCTCGATCATCGGACGAAATCTCAACACGCCCACCCTGACAAAACGGGCAAGGAACACCCTGACGAACTCTTAAAACTTTCAAGCAATGCACACAAATTGTGAGTTGAGAAGCCAAAAGTTGGCTCGCCTTAAAGATGCACTCCGACGAGTAGCCCTTCTCCGCCACTAACTTCGCCAATGTAATGCTTCGTCGCTGAGCCCAAATCTTCAACAACAAACGAGGTAAAACCTCGGCCCCAGGCGGGAACAGATTCTCACTCCACGCCACCCGAGCCAAGAACCACTGCCTCTGAAACTTTTCCAAGTCAACCAAATCGTAGTCTTGCAACGCGATCTGGGTCAGCCAATCGTACTCTTCTGCATCGAGGTATCCACCCCCATGCAACAGCTCCTCAAGATCCATATCCAGGTTCTTATGGCGTCCCAGCAGCTCTTTTGAATCCAAGCGTGACAAACGCCCAAGCGCCACAGCGAGTTCAACAATCGGCTCCACTAGAGAAACTCCTCATACAAACGCACAACATATCGAGACAAGCGACTTTCGTACGACCTCGCCAGCTCGGTGTCTTTATCCTTTAAAGCGCGCTTCAACTTCTTTGCCGTCGTAATAATCTCCTTGCCGTGGGCCTCACCCAGTCGCTCATAACAACGCTCTGCTTTGATGAAGAGCAGCGATAGCAACTCTTTGTCGAACTCGATGCCCTGAGCTCTATCACAAAATTCCTCGGGGAGATCGTCCGGGTCGAAGGCTTTGTCAAAGTCTATGTCAGAAACCCCCATAGCCTCCCGAAGCATGACCGCTCTCATTGACTCTTTCAAAGCCTCATCCCGCAAACCCTTATCGTAGTATTCATGGAGCAAGGAACGAGCCTCAACAGTGTAGCCGTAGTCGGCGTAAGCTTCGGCGAGGGCTAACGCTGTCTCGGGGGTTGACGATAAGTCGCCATCGTTCGAGCCTCGGCTCTGAGAACAACTATGTGCGCTCAGAAAAGCCTGCAAGACATCCGCCTCGGGAAAGCTGGCGCGCTTTAAGAATTGTCCCCATGCCAGCCAATCCTCGATATCTCCTCGGTCACCTTGTACGCCAAGCTGTTCTTGAACCATCGAGAAAGCGTCGGAGCGAAGCCCATTCCGACTCATGATTAAACCGGTTGTGCTTGTCAAATCACGGCGAAGCTTCTGCCCTCTGGGACGCAACTCTTCTAACTGTTGAATCAGGCTCTTCAGGTCCTCAATCACTCCATTGATCGGTCGATCAGCCGTATCTAATATTGTCAGCATTCGCTGGTGGATGGAGAGTATCTCGAACAACGCAGGATCCAGACGCCGAAAGGACTTGCGTAACGCGTCCTCACCGTTCTTTTGTTGGTCCGAAAAGATCAACTCTCTGAAGCGATCTTGAACATCCAACCAATCAAAGCTCGATGACTTGAGAGCCGCGACAGAGAAGACTTTCCGCGCCTTTGTGCTGAAAAGTAAGGTGTTGTATTCGTCACCCTTTTTGCGCTTCATCTGGCCTAGGAAAGACTCTGTTTTCTCAAAGGATCCAAGCTCAAAGGCGACTCGCGCTCTAAGTAAAAGCGTCGCGTCGTCTTTGCTCTCGATGCCTTCAAACACGGCCGAGGCCGCGACGTAATCTTGATTCATGGAGTGACATAAGGCTTCGATAAATAAGGCCTGTCGTGACTCTAGGCCCGAGGTGTTTCGAAGCTCTTCTAAAGCCTGACTCCCCTGTTGATTCTGTAACAGAGTCCGAATCGACTCGGGTATCTCAACCATCGAAGAGGTCCTCTTCTTCAATAGAGGGTCCATTCTCCCGATCGATTCGAGGCAGGAGTGAGAAGTCTCTCAATCGAGTTCCCCGCCCACCAAAGAGGATGCTGGCAAATTGTCCGACGTCCGCTGAGTTCTCATAGCGAGAGACAGGGTCTTGAGATGCCAACAGCCGAGTCTCAGCTCGCTCATCGTAACGCTCACGCTGTTGC
Source organism: Planctomycetota bacterium (assembly GCA_029210225.1). Classification (GTDB taxonomy): domain Bacteria; phylum Planctomycetota; class J058; order J058; family JARGOJ01; genus JARGOJ01. Next base: position 3,831 of record JARGOJ010000545.1, on the reverse strand, counting down.
TCATCGAGGAGGATCGCTGCGGAGCGGTCGAGCAATCGACGACGTTGCTCTGTGAAACCAAGCATTCTCATGGCGCTTTGCAGCTCTTCGGCAATAATCTCGATCTCAGCAGGACTGGCATCCTGTGGCGCGCCAACGACGTCGTAGGCGTTACTGAAATCAAAGTACTGAGACCAATCTTCCGATTTCTTCATCGCAGCATCCCTATGATGACCCCATCTTCGCTTCTGAATCCCGCGCCTTCGCGAGGGTCCCATTCACCTGCCAAACCATACGCTGACATGGAGTCTTTAGCTCCTGCGGAACCTCGGGGCGCTCCAAGATCTCAGACAGAACCTGCTTCGCTTCCGCCAACTGCATCTCCAAGAACTCTATGTCATTCGTCAGGCGATAGGCCAGGAAAGCTTCCTCCATTGTGATTTTCGCCACCATAAGCAAAGCTCCCACCTCGTAGGGCCTCTTTTTCAGAAGTGACTCCAACCGCAATCGGGCTTGATCATAGTTCCTGGTGCGAATCTCATTGAGCGCCATCGTGAGTCGACGCTTCGTCTCCGGATCGCCATCTCCTGGAGTCGTAATGACATCCCCAGGCTCCTGGGTCTCAATCTCGGAGAACTGTTGCAGTATACGCGCACGAGTTTCGATGTCACTGGCGGTCTCTTGAGCGCGCTTCAGCAGGTAAATACCCTTCGCCAAGCCGTTTACAGACGAACGCTTGCGCTCCCGGCTCATGTAAATAAGCTCGCACTCATTGAAGATACGGGCCAGCGCGCAGCAATCATGGGCGTCCAACCAACGATCCAAAGACCCCGCAACCTTAGAAAGTTGTTTCAGCGCAGCTCCAGGCTCGTTGAAGCGCGATGCTAGAACCTCGGAGCAATAGCCTTGAATGAGTTCGTCCCGTGTCTGGGCGTACAACTCGGCGTCGATGACGTTGTAATAGGGCATTAGGGTCGCAAAGTCGTAACTAAACAAGACGAGCTGGACCATCATGGTCATTTTCATGCTCGGGTAGCGCGTCAATAAATCCCGCAGCCGTAGCAACCATTTGGACTTCGAGCGATTCAGACTATGAATATCCCAATCGAGAGTTGAATCATCGTAAATCTGTCGACTGTCCAGATCGCTCAGAGTCACAACCGCATCCTGAACGCTCGCGTTTTGGAGGTTGTCGCTGAGCATCAGGGCGCGCTCAACCGCTTGCAAGATCTCTTTCTTGGACGCGGACTTCTCGATGTCGAGGGCATCGTAATGAAACGGGGGATCCAAAGGCAAGGGCTCAAAGAGGCTCGCCTCCGTCAACTCTAAGAGGCTCCGTAAGGACAACCTCAGAAAGCCGCCGAGGTCCTCTTCGACCAGGAAGCGCAGGGGCTCGATGTTTGGTTCATGGCAGGAGAGCCCACGCAAGACAATAGACTGAATCGAAAAGGTCAGCCACCGTTCGGCGAGCGAGAGCGCCTCTCCGCCCACCTGATCGGAGGCCAAGCGCTTATAGAGGCGCTCTGCGAATAGGTGAGTATAGAGACCGAGCAGCTCCAGATAGACTTCGTTGTCGGGAAACAGCTCGCCTTTGAGCACCCAACTTCGCACCACCCGCTCCCAGAGAGTTTCAATCGCTGCGTTCTCGTCTCGGGCAAGAGCAACCAACGCCAAATTCTGCAAGAGGCGATCGTTATGAGGATCGAGGGAGAGCGCCCGTTGCCAAATCCGATCGGCCTCCGCGAGATCCCCGAGAGCGAGAGATCGCTTGGCAGACAGATGAAGCAAAGACAGCCTTTCGCGACGCAGGAAAGGATCGTCTGCACGCTTCTCAAGCATCTTCTCAATGAGCAAGAGCCGTTCGGCGTGTTGCCCGAACTCTTTGAGGCGCTCCCGAATGAGCAGGTAGAGGACCGCCCCAGGCTCCGCGACCAAGCGCCACTCAGCGTATCGATCCGGCAATTCGTCGAGGGGAACACGCCAGACTTCGACAATGATTCCAAGCCACTTAAGCTCTGGGCATCGAGCGGAGAGCGGCGACCAAATCTCTGCGAGCTTCTCCCCCAAAGATTCCAAAAGCTCGATCGAATGAGATCCAAGGCTCCGGAGCGCTAGGGCGAGGCGTGCAAATCGAGCCACAAAGCCTGCGGCATGACCGGTTCCAACGGGGACCAGGGTCATTAAGCCCAGGACTTTCTGGGTGACCTCGGCAACAGGGCATTCTAGATGGACGTCGATCAGACCAAATATCGGGAGCAGGCTGTTTGGATCGCAGTGATGGGCCGTCTCAAAACGTTCGAGCGCCTTGTATAGCAAGGCTTCCCTATCGGGATCAACTTTATAGGACTCGAAGAGAAGGAGAGCGTGGTGCGCCAAGGTCTCTGAGTGGTCTGGCACCAGGCGGAGAGCTTCAACGTAGAGGCGGTCTGCTTCCGCGACGTTCCCGGCGCAGTGAAAATCGAGCGCAAGCTCTTTGAGAATAGAAAAGTTATAGGGGTCTTCGTGGCGTGCATCCGAAAGCAGCTCGATGCGTTTTTGGGTGCCTCGCTCATGCTTTCGGGCATGGACTAACAACGCCTGCGCAAGCAGAATGCGGGCTTCACGGTCTTTTGAATCCTTCCTACGTTGACGTAGTGAATCGAGGTCGTCCATCCGTCTCAGTTCTGCCCGGTTCCTAACAAATCATAACGAAGCGTATCCCATACAACGATCAGTCGGTCAGGCTGGGTTGAGGAGCTTCGCGGAGTCGTTCAAGTATGAAAAAACTGGTCGCAATACGGGCTCCTATGATCTTAAGGTAAGCCTTCCCTAACAACAAATCAGGGTTGTCCGAATCAACTTGAACGAGGTAGTCGCGAAGTAGCGCCGAGGGATCGTGAATGGGATTGTCACCCTCTCCGTAGTCCAGTAACAACGCGTTTGGGTAGTGATTGTCGGGCCCGTCGAGCGTCACCCGGCGCACCTGATAAAATCCAAATCGTTTTGGGTCGTCGTGGGAAGGTCTCGCTCTCCATTCCTCACTCCGAGCGTTTTGAGTGACGGGCAGGTTATAGCCAAGCTTCTTCTGACCGTCCCGGTAGAAACCCTTCATAAACTTCCGAATGCCCAATATCTTCGCGAAAAAGGGCGGGTTGTAGCCCTTGAACTCGAAGCCTGCCAGGGAGTCGAAGCTCGGGGCTCGGCCGCTTCGTATCAGCAGTTCTAGAGCATTGGTGGACGCATCACAAAGTTCATCGAAGGTCCATTTGGCCGAATGCTGAGGAGTCACAGCGGCCCAACCACGGGAAGATTTCGCTTCTTTCTTCTCGGTCAGTTGCGCGACACGCTTCACGTTTCGTGTCACCAAGCCCATGATCGACTCCATGGGATTCACACCGATGGGACCAGGGAAAATACTCGCGTCAGCGACGAAGAGGTTATCGGTTCCGTGAACTCGTCCGTAGTGATCCGTGACCGAATCCGCAGAGGTCGCCCCCATCCTCGCGGTGCCCATAATATGAACGGTAAAAATCTCACAGAGGCTTAACTTCAAACGAGCTCGACGCATCTTCTCAATGTCCTGCCGGGACTTGATCGACGGGAAGTCGTGGAAGGGCGTCAGAACTTCGTCCGCACCGCCGGCCATAAAGACCTCCGCCTGAATCGCAACCCCTCTCACGAAGTTCGCCATATCCGTCGCGTTGAGCCAATACCAAAGAACGGGCTGACCGTCGGGGCCAAGGCGCACACGTCCCGCGTGACTATCCTCAACGAGGACCCCGCTGACGAGCATGTCGTTGTACCGCGACATATATTGAGGAAGGTCTCGACCAAATCCGGGGAGGGAGAGCGCCACGACACCAGGGGGAATAT
>JARGOJ010000544.1 GCA_029210225.1 Planctomycetota bacterium | reverse complement strand
AACGATGGCGCTGGCGAGCCCAAAGAGAAAGGCCAAGCCCGGCAGCCCGCTGGTCTTGATCATGGCGCCGTGGCCGAGGAGTAGGAGGACCAGGGCGACGCGGATGTTGATCTTATAGAAAGAACGCCCGACGGAATCGATGGAGACAAGGGGGAGAATGAGGAGGATGCCGGCGGCGGCTTGAGCGCAGAAGAGGAGAAAGACTTCACCAACTAAGGATGAGCTTTGGGCTGTGCTTGCTTCCGCGCAAAGGGGTAATAAGAGGTCTGCTGCAATCATGGTTTCCCTAGCTCCAGCGCCTTGGTTCAGCCAAGGCTCGCGTTGATTCTCCCTCAGTGAAGGACGGCGAACGATAACATGGCGGGCTGCACGAGAGAAGATGAAGCTCGTTTCGGGCCAAATTTCTGATTCCACGGGTTATCATGGGCCCCCTAAATGAGCTTCGTCCCAAGGAAAACACAATCTATGACTCTGATACTCGAAAATGCGTCTCTGGTGACCTTCGATAAGGACCAGCGGGTCTTCCAAAAAGGTTTTCTCGTGGCCGATGACCAAGGGGTCATCGTGTCCCTCGGGGAGGGCGACTATCAAGGCGCAGAGAAGGGCACCCGTTTGGATGCCCGAGGGCGCATGGTGATTCCGGGCCTTATCAATGCCCATCACCACCTCTATAGCACCCTGGCCCGAGGCTTTGGTCCTATTGGCCCGGCGCGGAACTTCCCAGAGATCCTTGAGAACCTTTGGTGGCCCCTCGACCGGGCCCTCTGTCTCGAAGACATTCGCGTCTCTGCTCGCATCGGCTTGCTCGCCTCGCTCAAAGCGGGAGTCACAACGGTCATTGATCATCACGCTAGCGAGAGCTCCATTGAGGGCAGCCTCGATGAAATCGCCGATGCCGGGGAGCGCCTTGGTATCAGAGTGGCGACCTGTTTCGAAGTGACCGACAGGGATGGCGCCGACGTCGCCAAGCGCGGTATTGAAGAGAACATCCGCTTCGCCAAGCGCTGCAAGGATCGAGGGCGTGTTCTTGGGGGCGCTCCGGGAACCGCGGCGATGTTTGGTCTTCATGCCTCTTTTACGGTGGGGGAAGAGACCTTGGCGGCCTCAGTGGACGCGGCGAAGAGCGTCGGCTTGACAGGCTTTCACGTTCACGTGGCGGAAGATAAATCGGATGTCACCCTCAGCAATGAGAAATACGGCCAAGGCCCGGTCACGCGATTGATAAACGCGGGAGCATTGGGAGCCGGATCGATCGCCGTCCATTGCATTCACCTGGAAGAGAGCGATCGCAAAGCTCTCGCGGATAAGGGTGTCTTTGTTGTTCACAATCCCAGTTCAAATATGAACAACGCTGTCGGGCGAGGAGAGATTGGCGCCTTATTGAAGAGCGGCGTATTAGTGGGGCTCGGCAGTGACGGTATGAACGCCGACATTCAACGAGAATTGGCGACGGCCTACTTGTTACTTCGTCACGCGCACTCTGACCCAACTTTAGGAGGCGAAGAACTGACCTCGCTATTCATTAAAGGGAATCAGACCATCGCCGATTCGTTGTTCCCGGGAGCAAGAGCTGGACGCTTGGAGATCGGGGGCTCCGCCGACTTTGCCATTCTCGATCTTCATCCCTACACGCCGCTCAATTCAGGGAACGCCCTCTTCCATATGATTTATGGCGATCTCGGCGGCCGCGTGGCCACCGTGGTGGCTGGGGGGAAGGTGCTGGTCGAAGAGCGTCAGTTAAAGATTGACATTGATGAAGAGCAGCTTTACCGCCACGGACAAGTGACCGCCGAGCAATTGTGGAAGCGCATTCAGGCTTAATTGCCGCGCTATTATTATTCAAAATATGACATTGCAAAAGTTAGGATATTGAAACTATGGGTGAGAAATCTAAAGCCGGTCTAATTATTAAATTGATCATGCTGTTAATTGTTTTGGGAGGCGGGGGCCTTGGCTATGTCCACATCACTCGACCTGATTTATCTCCCTTCGATGGCCGCCTCTTCCTAACCGTCACTTTTCAGCGCTCCAGCGACCTCAAACCGACCGCGCCCATTAAGTATGGCGAAACAGTGATTGGCGAAGTGAAGAGCGTCGAGAACGACAAAGACGGCAAGCTCGTGAGAGTCAAAGTCGAGATTAAGCCTGAATGCAAAAAATACATGAACAAGAGCACCAAATTCTCCGTCGAATCCAAGCTCCTCGGCACCCCATTCCTCTTGGTGACAGTTGATGACCTCAATAAAGAAGGATTGATTCACGACGCGGTCGTTAAAGGCGACGATGGCATGCTTGGTAAGGTCGACGCTATGAAAGATCGCCTCAAAAAGGGCTTCGGAGAGCTCGGGGACAAGTTCAATTCCGGGGACGGCAAGTAAGCTCCCGATTGAAAAGAAAGAACTCGTCAATCGGGGTCCGCTCTTTATTCAGGAGCGTCTGGCTCTACCAATATCTTAGCGCTATGAGTTCTGGCAAAGCTCACAATGATGGGCTCCAGTGCTTGGCTTTGGCAGAGTTCTGTGTATTCGTTGTTCAATGGAAAGAGCTGGGCGAGGACCCCGGCATCTTCAAGAGCTTCGTCAGCGCTGCCATCTTTCATTGTGAGATCAGAGACACGACTGACAATGTCATGATGAGCGTTGGCCCCAATGAACTTGAGTCCCAGCAAAGCTTCATGAAGAAAATCCTCGGCGTAGACATACAAAAATTCAATGAAGCCGCCGTTGACAACTTCCCAATTCAAGAGTGTGCATGCATAGACAGCACGGGTCTCTGGGCTTAGCTGAGGAAAACTGTCTGAACTATCAAGCTTATTCCCATTGATACAGTCATAGATAGAGCGCAAGACCTTGTCGTCTGGAATCTCGGAGAGGATGTCTTTATCTATCCTTTGATAGATTCGACGCTCTTTAATGCCGCGCATTAAGTTCTCATATTTTGCCATGGAAGACTCCCTTAGAAATAATGACTTACGGCTCCAGGTTTGGACATTGAAAAGCAGAATTGAACAGATAATCTCAGTTGTGGATGAGTAGGCTCTCGTCGTGAATCCAACCACTATAAGTAAACCTTGCCGCGAACCAATCATCCGTTTCAATTCGGATGGGTAAGACCTCATGCCATGTGGTCGCTGGCAGTATGACTAAAGAGTTGTGTTGGGGAATCAACGTTGTAAAAGAGGGAGTGGGTAGCATTGTGTCGGGGTCACGGTCGTAGAGTAGTAATTCTCCGCCTTTGTAGCGTCGGGGGGCAAACTCGAAGTAGTAGATAAATCCAAGGCGGCGGGTCGCTGCGACTCCGGTGCTCTTATCTTGGTGGACATTAAAGAAGTGACCGTTGTGATAGGCGCTTAGCTTGCAAGAATAAATGCCCGGCTGGAATGGCTCCAGGTCGAGGGTTTTCAGGCAATCGGGAAAGGCTTCGAGGATTAATGCATCAAACCAATCCCGGATGGATCCTAACTCTGAGCAGTAGAACGAGACCCTGCGCGTCGTGTCGAGGTATTCGCCTTTGTCTTTCGAGCGCACTTTTGTTGACTGGAAGGACTCTTGTTTAACTCGGGTATGGGCGAGGATATCTTTGACTCTGTTCTTGTGAAGGAATTCATCGAAGATGCGAAATTGGCTTGCGATGGCGGGCAGCTTAGCGAGGGGCTGTCCGGTTAATAGGGTTGCCATACGTGCGAAGTGGGCATCATTAGGGACGATCTTTGTGAGCTGATGATAGCTTTGCCCCGCGCCGCTTCTGTCGCCCATGCTCCTTTGGATTTCGGCGAGCTTGCGGAGTAGCTCGGGGTTTCCAGGCGCGTCCATTAAGGCGAGTCTAAGCTCGACTTCTTTCTCTTCGAGGAGACCGCTGTCGAGGAGCTCTCGAATGGCTTGACTGCGTTCGTTGACTGGGGCTTCAGGATTCATAAATCCCTATTTCCAACTTGTTGTTTTTGTTAACTCTCAGAACATTGCTACCATGTGCGACTCATGTTTTCAAAAGGTGGCTTTTCATGGATATATCCAAGGACCGAGATTTTACCGGTCAGGTCTTGGTGATCACTTTAGATACTCGCAAGGATATGGGGCCAATGTATCAGGCCCTCAAGAATGTCTCGTTCTCTGAGATTGGTGGTCGGGTCTTTGTGGAAGGAGAGCGGGCTATGGATCATGGTATGGGCCTGGTAGGCCACCGTATTCTCTTGGCCTGGGACAAAGTCTTGCGAGTGTCGACCTTTGTTTCTATAGAACAATTTATGGCGCACAAATCGATGCGTGAAGCCATGAAGAAGCCGTTCCCGGGGTTGTTTTGAGCGAAATTGTTACGGACGTCAATTTGAATGATGGTGTGACTCCGGTTGAGAAGGGGCCTCCTGAGAATCTTGAGGTCGCCGAGGATAGCCCTAAGAAATCAGTGTGGCCGCGTTTGTTGGCCTTGGTTGGGTTGCTCGGCGGCCTTTACGCGGTGGGGCATTACACGGGCTTCATTGAGAACTTCGATCAGGCGTCTTTGAAGACCTGGGTCAAAGAGTCGGGACCCCTTGGCTTTCTTGGCTTGATCGCGGCGTTCTCTGTAGGAATGCTCTTGCAGGTGCCGGGGATGCTCTTTGTGGGCGTCAGCATCTGGGTCTATGGGCAAACAGTGGGTGGTATTCTGGCTCATATTGGGGGAGTTGTCGCGCTCTCTGTAAGTTTTCTCGTGGCGCGAACTGTGGGTGGTCGGCCCTTGGGGGCTATGAAGAATAAGTGGGCTGTGAAAATCTTTGATCGCTTAGATGAACACCCTATCTCGACGGTCGTCATCCTCCGCCTGATCTTTTGGTTTGGCCCGCCTATCAATTATGCCCTAGCCTTCTCGAACATTAAGTTTCGCGACTATCTTATTGGTTCCGCGTTGGGTTTAATTCCTATCGTGGCCATTGTCGCGGTCTTCTTCGAGTCCTTGTCTCGCGTTTTAGGGGACCTCGGCGGCTCTTGAAAAAAGATGAAGTTTTTTACAAAAACATTGCACGTCTCTCAGTGAAGGCTGGCTATTCCAATCAGTAGAAATTGATTGTTTGCCGCATATTGCACTTTGATTGAGGACAGCTCTGTTATGAAGACCCTACGGACCCGTGGGCCTAAGGCCGCGCTTTGCCTAGTTGCTTTTTCTTTCGCCGCCTGCGGAGGGACTCCTCCCCAAAGCGCCAACGGTCAATTGACGGCCACTGTCACTCCCACGAGTACAACTCCCGCTCCAACACCGCCAACGACAAATACAGCTCTCGCCACACCTGCGCCGACTCCGACCCCAGCGACGTCCAATTTCTCAGTGTCTAGAGCGACCTTGAGCACTGGTAAACTCTACGTTCCAGCGCGCTACGCCCCGACCCAAGACATTGACATTATGATTCACTTTCACGGCCTTGATTCAGTGGTCGAACGTGAATTCGATGAGGCGAAGATTGAGTCGGCGCTCGTTGTTGTCAATTACAACGGCTTCTCTTCGGTATATTCCGGACCCTTCTCGGATCCATTAAAGTTGGAGCGAATCCTTGATGAAGCGGTTCTCGAAGTGGGAGCGGCGCGGAATGTGTCTCAACCTCGCATGGGAAAATTGATTGTCAGCGCATTTAGCGCAGGCTATGGCGCGACTCGGGAGATTCTAAAGAGCGGACGTTATGACTCGATGATTAGTGATGTCCTGCTTTTAGACGGACTGCACTCTGGTTATGTTAGTGGGAATCAACCCAATCCAATTCAAATGAAGCCTTTTCTTGACTTTGCGACGAAAGCAACCCGGGGCTTAGATCACCGAATGATTATCTCTCACTCTTCTATTGTGCCGCCAAATTATGCGAGTACAACTGAGACCGCAGACTATTTAGTGGCTCAGGTTGGAGCCGTGAGCAATCCAGAGACAGGATTGAACGTTGCGGGAATGAGGAATCTAAGGAGCGTTGACCTTGGTCATTTCCACATTTATGGATTCAAAGGCGGAGTGGCCTCGGATCACGTGGATCATCTCCAGCAAATGGGTCTCTGGATGAAAGACCTTTCACTGGCGCGATAGTTGGGGTTTACTTCGCCCAATCCGGGGTCTCGATGGGGCGCTCTTCAATCATTTTCCAGATGAGCCAGCACCCCGCGCCGATGGATAAGAGCATGATGACCGTGGCGACTAGCTTGACCAAAATGGCGATCCCCTCACAGCTGTTTAGCAAGCCGAGCTTTCCGAAGAGGTAGTTCCAGTCGTGGATCGGGTGCTTGGTGAAGGGGGAGAGCAAGTAGAGCTTTTGAGCTTTCGCGTCCTTCAT
>JARGOJ010000543.1 GCA_029210225.1 Planctomycetota bacterium | reverse complement strand
AAGAAGAATCAAAAACTGATCAAAGACATTGACCGAGAAGTCCGGCAGCAGTGGTTGGATGAACATGGTTTTATGAGGCTATACAAGAAATCAAAGAAACTCGACAATGAGAACCCAGTCTTGTTTACATCAGAGTATCTCTACGTTCTTTGGCGACTTGGTGCTCTGACTGGAGAGCTTCGTGAATTCTGGTGTGGGAGCATACGCCGGAGTATCAAAAAGCTTCAGTTGGAACCTGGTCTTTACAATCGTTATCCCAAAAGCAACTCTTCAGCGTTCAAACGTCACTTCAGTCGAGATGAGCAAATTGGCCTCATAGTCTTCGACCGCGTATTTGACTGGGAGTTGGGTTATTCAAAAGACATACTCGACTATGGTCAACGACATAGTTTCGTATACAGCAATCGTTCTTGGAGTGGGCCAGAGACCCAGAAGCGAACCGTGCTGGATAAGACCGGCCGCGCCATACCGCGTATCCTTCTCGATTTTATAGGCAAAAGGGACTCTAAACTCATCGAGTTATTCCTTGCCTCCAACGGATACAAGACTGAAAGCGGACAGCTGTTCACCCGAGTCGGACTTGCCGACACCACGGCCCGGAAAAAAGGAGAAACGTCCGGGAAGATGCTCGCTCTCTTGCGTTTTGAGGTAATCTATGGGGTCGATAGGGAGACGGATAGAGCGATCCAGAACTTTCTCCAGGAATTGAGGTCGGTGTATGGCAGGAACGTCTACAGCGCTCTTGCAGACATTTATTTCTTGGATACAAGCCATCCGGTTCGTCGTCTCGCCAAGTTGCTTCGTAAGAATAGGATGTTCTGATCTCAGAAAACGGGGTTGGGAAAGTTAACCTTCCGTAAGAGAGTCAAACTGCGAAATCTGCTGGCAAATGTCTTCTTGCTTCGGCCTGGTCGGCCCAATTTCCCCTGATAAATACTCTCTACAAAATAGTCTGTACATCATGGACTTGTGACTCCAAATGAGCCATTGGTCCGGCGCTATACCCGTGTTTTATGGTGAATGAAAAGAACTGGAGAAGGTTCCCTAGTGGTGTGAAGTCATTTAGTTCTCTCATAGAAGTGACTCTTTCCCATTGCGACGTTGCAAGCCTCCAGCTTTTCAGCGATCCGATACATGGAAATTAACGACGAAATGCCCATTCTAGAATTCAATCGAAATCTCTCGAGATTTTGACCCCAAGAACCGAAAATCATGCCGATAGATACTCTGATATGGAACGGAGAGACTATGCGTGTCATCATAGATATCGATCAAACAATTACTCAAGCCCCCAACTTTTTTTCATGGCTCACTCATGCATTGCGAAGAGATCAACACTGGGTTGGAATAGTCACAGTGCGCTGCGATCGGGAGAGCTCCTTGATGACTCTCAAAGAGCTGGACATTTCCTTCAATATACTTGAGACGCTGCCATTGGATGAAGAGCGTGATTGTATGGATTGGAAGCTGGATACGATTCATGGACTGGAAGCCGATGTTGTCTTTGACGACTGGCCTGAGTTAAGTCATAAGCTAGATCCAAAGATATTTGTAGCCCTTCCTCGAGACACGGAAATGGGAAACCTGGTCTACGATGACAACGACATGCTCATCTAAGTTCTAAGTTGAAGCTGGGCCTGTTCTTCATTGTTGGTTTGGGAGTGAGAAGATTTGTGGATTTTGAAGGATCGTGGAAGTCTTGACGAGACGCTCAAGGTCGGGCTTTGCTCGGAGTGAACCAGGTAAGCAAGGCTACGAAGAGATGAATAAGATAAAATGGCTTTCAAAGGTCTAGAGCCTCGATCGAATTTCGGAGGGACTGTGTCCTCTAACTATCCTGGCCCATAGTGAGTGACCGTTTTGTTGGTATAACTCCACGAGCAGCTAGAAAAAATAGGAGGAGAGCGTTGCGTTACAAGAATTTCGAAATTGTATATTATTCGGGAGTCCTTGGATTTGTCTCTGTTGCTCCAGTCGGCCTTCTTGTGAAGGATAGTTCGCTCTGGTCTCTTGCATTGTCATCGGGTTTGGGAATTCTCTTTGCCGTATTTTGTGCGCTAACAGGTTGGCAATTCACGAAGCTTCGCAAGCGGGGTACTCGCCGATCTTTGGACGCTGAATGGAATGACCTATCCATATTGATAGGCTTTGTCGGGCTGGTCATTTACATATGTTGGATCACAATTCTCTACATGCTGATTCCCAAGGTGATTCGGCTATCAATGGCCCAGTTTTTGTTTATCCTGAAGACACATCGAATAATTGTCCTTCATTCATTTTGTACACTTGTAACAATAATTTTCGTAGGCCTTCAACGCGAACGAATTATTGAGAATTATCTAGGCTCCCCCGACTTCTTTGCCTGGTTTTTTCCATGTCTTAGATTCGGTTTCATTGGTGGGGCTTTGACAATGATTTTCGGTTTCGTTAACCTACTGGACTCCTACGAATCGACGCCCGCTTTCTTTTTCTCTCCCATCACAATTTCTTGGATATCCGTTTTTTGCTTTGTCTGGGCTCTTCGTGCTGAAGGGAGGTGTTGGATTAAGTGTTTCCCCAAAGCTGCTGAGATTGGGCGCGATCCAAGGCTATCCCACAAAACCATAGGATACATCTCCAAACTGAATATTGGTGAGGTTGCGGTCATCGCAGACTTGGAGGTGATCGACCCAAGAGATCTTGAGGCTCGTATCAAAGTGGTTGCAGTGTGTGACATGGTTTCACTGGATGAAGACGCTACAAGCTTGTCACTATTCGTCTCAGGGTTTCTCAGTGCGGACGGAATGAAGCAACTTTTTCTGAATCGGAACAAAGTGCATATTGATATCGAGGTCGAAATTGAAATTGTCGTGTGGACATGGAATCGAAAGGCTGCGAGCTATGAAAAGATGCTGGATTGTAACGACAAAATTCTTCTTGCCAAACTCGACTCATGGAATGGAAAAAGAAGTTTCGACATAGGCGCTGTCTCTTTTAAAACCGATGGCGATATGTCTCCATTCGCTTGTTCATTGATTCCAATGTGTTGCGATCAAGAGATATACGTATCTAGGGGCGGAGAGGCTTCGTCATTAGTATGGAAAGGTGGAGACAGTGAATGAGTCTTCATTCGGGCTTGGCTCGCGGCGAAAAATAGTAATGTGGGGCCATAAACGACGGAATCGAGAGGATAAGATGGTGTCTAACCAACATGAGATAAAAGATTCAATGTGAATGCCTCGATTTCAATTTTCTATGAATTGGAGGTCTTACAGGATGTCGAATAGTGGATGAAACACTTCAAAAGCTCTACCGTGAATTGGAGTCGGATCCGATAGACCCAGAGCAGCAGAGAAGACTGCTCAGTTATCATCGGAGGATGGCAAATCCGCCAAGCCTTGCAATTTTGGATCAATGGCTCGACGATCTCGAATCTGAAAACGCTGAGATTGTACTGGAACGCCTTGAGGTCCTTGCTCAACTGGGGCCACTTGCTGACTTTGCGATTGAAGCACTTCTTCAGCGTTGTCAGTGCGGAACTCATCGAATTCTGTGCAATATTGCCAAAGTCTTCAAGGAAATAGGATCTAAAGGAATCTTGGCGCTATCGAGGGCTTTAAAAGACGACAATTTAGAGCTTCGTTTGGGTGCTGTGTGGGTCCTGGGGGAAGTAGGATCGGAAGCAAAAGAAGCCATTCCGGCTCTTACCTATGCTCTCCAAGACGAGAGTTTAAACGTTCGTGAGGCTGCGGCATGCACTTTGGGAGAAATGGGATTACAAGCAATTCCCGCTCTCACTGAAGCTCTTGATGGCGAGGATAGGAGTGTTCGCGTGAACGCGGCCGAGGCTCTTGGAAGAATGGGTTCTGAAGCGAACGCGGCGATTCCAATTATTGCTCACAATCTTCAAAACAAAGATTCAGCGTCTCCTTGGCATATGGTCACGGCACTCGGGAATTTTGGGTCCGAAGCGATCCCTGTCCTTACTCACAGTCTCCAGAACGGCAATTCAGAGCTTCGTTTGGGCGCAGCGAGGGCCCTGGGGAAAATGGAATCGGTCGCGAAAGATGCGATTCCAGCTCTTGCCAATGCTCTCGGGGACGCTGAATTAGTCGTTCGAATGGAGGCGGCAGTCGCTCTGGCAAAGATAGGATCTATCGCGAAGGAGGTGATTCCGCCACTCACTAACGCTCTCCAAAACGAAGATTCAGGCATTCGTCATTGGGCAGTAAAGACCCTGGGAAAGATAAATCTAGGACCTGGAGGTAAAGAGGCGATTCCGGCTCTTGTCGCGGCTCTCCAGGACGACTATTCAATAGTTCGATGGTCCGCTGGGGAAGTCTTGGGGAAAATTGGATCCGAAGCGATTCCTGTTCTCATTGATAGTCTCGAAGACAAGGAATCAGAGCTTCGTTCAATTGCGGCGAGGACCCTGGGGGATATCGGATCTGAAGCGAAAGAAGCGATTCCGGCTCTTACCCACGCTCTTCAAGATGAAAATTCAAGGGTTCGTGCTTGGGCGGCACGTGCCTTGGAGCTCATAGGATCGGACGCGAAATAGGCGTTCCCACCGCAAAGATCTCTTTTTGACTTGTCGATAACTTCTAAACGCTCCGCTGAAGAAGAACGCTCAAGATCCGGAGGTGAGGTCCGAGGACAATTCACGGTCTCGCCTCGGTTAGGGTCACTGTCACGCTGCGGATCCGAATAGCTACCTCTGTTGGCTGCCTGGCAAGTGCTTCGATCCGCCCAAAAGTATGACTGGGTTTCAACGGAATGACAAAACCTTAGGACCGAGTGTAGTACTCAATTAACGGAGTTCATATTTGAGCGATGACTTGTCTGATGCCTTGGTATAAAGTTCGTCTAGTTTGAAAACCCATTTGCATTCCAGGCATTGGCCGTTTAACCCTATAAAATTCGTTGGAATGCTATAGATTTGGGAGCAGGACTTGAAGGATACGGAGTCATGGGTAACTTCGCCGACATGTTGTGCCTCGGCGAAAGGGCGGAATTCGTAGGGGACTGGATAGATCCCAAACGCTAGAAATCGAAGACCGGGACAGGCTCGTTCATGTCACCATAGTGTTTTGCCATGTGTTCAACAAGGCACCTAGGAATTGCGAAGGACTCACAAACTTCGCTATGAGGGACCTTGCTGTATAGGCCCAAGCTTGGGGGTGCTAGTAAAGATCGAAAGCTTTGTTTCTTGTTTGTATTGTCGAGTATCTAGGAGAGAAGATTCCTTCTCAGCTCTGGAGTGTTTGAGAGCGTTGGGTTTTCTCTGTGGACGATAGCTTCTCCTCCGTTAAACTTTAGGAAGACTGTAGCGGGCACTATAGGGTGCCGCACTGAAGGGGATCTCTGTTCCTACTGTGATTTGTCAGCGGAGACTCTGGGTTTCAAGTTTGCGCGGATCATATCGAAAATCAGTCCCCACTCAATCAATGTATCTTCTTCGCTCTTTTTCGATTGAATCGAAGTTTAGTAGAGTGTGGGGAATTTACAATAGGAGATCAATATGGACGTTGATGAAGCCTTGAAGGAGATGGAGCGGGGAGATGCTTGGTATGACAATGCCTTTCAATACTGGACAGCGGAAGATTTTCGGAGCTTTACTGAGATTTGTCTTCATTCCTTAGAGGAGGCGCGGCAACTCTATCGTCGCTGGGAAGAGCTCCGAAAGAATGAACGGTGGCAGGAATTCTACGAGAGAGGCTTGGAATCAGTCTTGTCTGGCCGTGCGCGATGGAATCAGACCGGAGAATATGTTTCAAGAGCTGAGTTGTTCCTGAAGGATTTGATTTGGCTATCGGAGCGCGAGGCTCCGTTTGCCTGGTCCTTGGCGAAGAAATGGGCAAAGAAAGCGACGCACATGATAGAGTCGGCGGAGGGTGAGGCTTGGGAGCTGCAATGCTTTATGATTCCGTTCTTCTCCAAGGTCTTTGATATCAGCGTGAGGGCTTCTATTCCTTGCAAAGAGCTGGTCGAGATATTTCTCGAAGTTCATCCTCGGATTTATAAATACGGTTATGACTTCATGCCGGACTTGCTTGTTCGTCTGTACAAGAGAGTAGATGCCCTGGAGTCACTTGAGGACGTTCTTTCAGACAATGAGAACCACAAGTCAAAGTCGCTGCGAGAAGTCTCAAAAGTCATTCTGGCGAAAATTGAAGATCCTGGTTCGACTAAGGAATCCTAAAGCAAGTCGACGAATTTTGGCACTCTTAGTCCTCTCTTTTCAACTTGCCTAAGAGCAGACTGAACCGTCGATAATAGCCGGCCTTGGATAGGCAGGGACTAATCCGGAC
>JARGOJ010000542.1:757-6308 GCA_029210225.1 Planctomycetota bacterium | reverse complement strand
CGGCGCTTGGTGAATTCAAGGGCAAAGCCGAGAAGGCCGTTCCTGCTCTTCTAAAATTTTACGAAGCCAACAAGGGCTTTCGCTCTTTTGTTTTTCGAGCCTTGGGGAATATTGGTCCGAAAGCCGAGAAGGCTATTCCCATGCTCATTGTAGCGTTGAAGAATGATGGATTTGGGAATGCTCGTTGGGAAGCGGCCGAAACCTTAGGGAAAATTGGACCGAAAGCCGAGAAGGCTATTCCTACGCTTGTTCAGCTCTTGGCCGAAAGAGATATTGTCCTACGTGTCGAGGCTGCTGTTGCTCTTGCAAAGATAGGATCACCGCAAGAGAAGTCCGTTCCAATATTGATCGAAGCCTTGCAAATGAAGGATTCATTTTTTCATTTCAAGTCCTTGGAGGCATTGGGAAGAATAGGGGCTAAAGCTGAAAAATCGATTCCCGTAGTCGTTCAAGTATTGAAAACGGGGTCACCAAAGGTCCAGGTAGCCGCAGCCAAAGCATTGGGGCGTATCGGAGTCAATTCTAAAGCTGTTCGACAAGCATTAGAAACTCTCTCTGAGGGAAAAGACAAAGCTCTCGCGACAGTTTCAAAAGCGAGCCTGGAAAAACTTGCCTCGAAACTCAAGAAGTGAACGCTCAGCTTGTTTCTTCTTGAGAGACTCGATAGGTATTGAAATGCGCGGTCAATGATTACAAGAATTTGGAGTCGTGGCGATCGGAGATCCGACCTTGGACCTTCGCCTGCGTGGCTGCCAGGTCTATGCTAAAGATCGTGCCCTTATTGGCTTCACTGGACACTTGGATTTTCCCGGCGTGCTTTTCCACGATTCCAAGGCAGAGCGCGAGTCCAAGACCCGAGCCTTTTCCGGCCTCTTTCGTGGTGAAGAAGGGCTCGAAAATCTTGTTTCGCACCGCTTCCGGAATACCCGGACCATCGTCCTCAATTTGAATAAACACGCGCTCAGGGTCATAGCGTTTGGTCGTGTAAATTGAAATTTTTCCTTCTCCTTCAATCGCTTGCGCGGCATTGGAGATCAGATTGACAAAGAGCTGGACCAGCAGATTCTGATGGCCGTCAAGCATGATGAGCCCCGTCTCTGAGTCAATCTCAACCGCAACGTGAACACGTTCACCCGGTCCTAATTCATTGTTGCAGGCGTCCAAGGCAGTATCGATGACCTGTCCGATGCTGACGGGTTTCAACTCTTGGATACCGAGGCTTGAGAAGGATCGCAGGTCTCTCACGATCGCCACCGCCCGCCCTACTCCTCTCTCAATAATGCTACAGAGAGCATCGATGTCCTTAAGGTCCTCCATGGTCTCTTCGTCGAGGAGCTGAAGACCTTCGGAGGCTTTTAGCTCTGCGCTTTCGTGAATTCTCTGAAAGGCATTTTTCAAGGGGCCGAGGGAGTTCTTCACTGTGTTGAGGGGATTGTTGATCTCGTGCGCAACGCCCCGGACCAGGCGCCCGAGCGAGGCGTGCTTCTCGTTTTGTATCAGCTTGTCCTGCATTTCCTTTAACTTGTCGTAGGCTTTCGCTTGTTCACGGTGGGCCTCTGCGAGAGCTTCGTGGGAGCTTACGAGAGATTTGGCCTCAGTCAGTTGAACCTGGAGTAGCTTTTGGGTTTTCAGGCGTTCCACGAGGGTGTTTAAACTCTCCGCCAAGGCCCCTAGCTCGTCAAATCGCTCGATGCGTAACTGGGTGGTTAGATCGCCTTCTCGAACTCTTTGGAGGGCATCGCTGAGTTGCAGGATGGGCCCTAGAATTCGGCCTCTTAAAGTGACGTACAACGCGAGCCAAATGACGCTGAGAAATCCAAAGAGGGCTAAGGTCAAACCCACTGTCGTTCGCCAATAGAGCGTGTCTGCTCGTTTTAGTGAGAGTCCAAACCTCATGACTCCAACTTGGCGACCGCCGTTCGCGAGAGGGACAGCAAAGTCTAAAGCAGAGCCCCGGGCATAATCGCCTTCCTGCAAGGTCTTCGTAATCATGGGGCTCAGAGGGCCTGCTTTGAGGGCTTGTTGGGCCAGGGCATCGTCTTCGAAGCGTGTGTCTGAAGCGCCGGAGCTTGCATAAAGAAAGCCCTCGCCATTGAGAATGAAGGCATAGCGCACGTCGACGCTGAAGCGTCCTTCTTCACTATCTTCGATGGAAAAAGCCGCGAGGTAAGAGTTTAATTCACTCCAACGGCCATCCACCACGCACTTCGAGGCCGGGCCTGAGAGGGTTCGGGCGATGGCTGCGCCCTTTTCTTCGAGAACATAATCCTTGTAAAAGACATGGACGATTTGCCGGCAAACGCCAGCGACGAGGACCACCGTGAGCAGAAAAATCGCTCCGATAATCATGTGAAGTTGAGTGCGGAGGTCGACGCCTTTTTTCATGGCGAATTTTCCTCGTCCATGCGGCGCAAGGGTTCAAGAGCAGAGTAAGGAAGCACTGAGAAGCCAGTGATCCCAATCAACTCCATCGCTTCAATGGCGTGGACGTCCTCAGCTTTTTCTCGACTCAGGCTAAGAAAAGCAAACTGAATGAGCTCGGCTTCGTCTTCGGTGAGTTTCGCGCTGCCGACCAAGAGGCTATGAGGCAAGGGTTCAGACCAAGCAATGACTCGGAGTCCGCTGCGGAGTCGGCCGCTCGCTTCGGTGATGGCCCAGTCGTAAGTGGCGGCGACATCGACCTTGCCTTCAAGCAAGAGCTTCATGGCGCGGTCGTGATCTTTGGCGAAGACGACCTTCTCTTTGCTGAGCACTTTGTTGGGCTCGAGGCCATGTCGCTTTAAGCAAACCCGCGGAAAGAGGTAGCCGCTTGCGGAGTTTCTTGAAACGAGCGCGAAGCGTTTGTCTTTTAGGTCTTTCACTTTGCGCGCTGGGCTATTCGATTTGACGACCAAGACCGCACGGTCATAGAGAGTGGCTCGAATCTCCTCGCTGACGAGCACTCTCATATCGCTGCTCTTGTTTTCGGCGCGCAGATAGGACAGGGCGGGGAGGAAGTAGAGGTCGCCTTTGTCCTCTTCTAAGACCTTTATGCTGGCCTCATAAGATTTCGAGACTTTGACAGTCACCGGGACCCCAAGCCGCCGGCTCAGGGCTTGACCCACGGCTTGGAAGACTTCTTTGAGTTGAGAGCGAAAGGGGCTGACAAGCAGTGTGATGGGGCGGTCGAGCTTGTTCAACTTTGGCTTTTGCGGCCCCTTGCTGGTGACGCTGGGCTGGTCCTCGCAGCTGGATAGTCCCAGGGTGAGAAGGAAGGCGCAAGCTACAAAGGAGCTTCGTGAGCGGTAATTTTTGAAGCTTGGCATAGCGGGGGCTTTGCTAACAAAATGAGAAAAGACGCCGTTTGGTCGGCGTCTTCGTATTTTAGGCTGTGGCTGCCCCGTTGAATAGCTTGGGGCGGTTTGCTTTTCTGTCTTAGAGATAGTCAGCCGCGAGCGACGCGAGCTTACTGCGCTCTGTTTTTTGAAGAACAACGTGTCCGGAGAGAGGCAGGTTTTTCATGCGCTCACAGACAAAGGACAGTCCATTACTCTCGGAGTCGAGGTAGGGATTGTCGATTTGATAGGGGTCTCCGGTGAGGATGATCTTCGTGCCGTGGCCAGCTCGGGAGATGATGGTTTTTACTTCGTGGGGAGTCAGGTTTTGGCATTCATCGATGATGAGATATTGGTGATGAATGGAGCGCCCACGAATGTAGGTGAGAGGCTCCATTTCGATGGCGCCGCTCTCCAGCAACTCGTTGACTTTTTTCTTTGCCTCAACCGGATTGCGGCCTTTACTGCGAAGGACGAACTGAAGATTGTCAAAAATCGGTTTCATCCAAGGTTCAAGTTTCTCAGCGACACTTCCGGGGAGAAAACCGAGGTCCTTGCCGAGGGGCATGATGGGACGGGAAATAAGCAGTGTCTCGAATTGCTCTTCGTTTAAGAGAAGTTGAAGCCCGGCGACAATGGCGAGAAGTGTTTTTCCAGTTCCGGCTTTTCCGATGAGGGCCACAAGATGCACATCTTTGCGCAGTAGTAATTCGAGAGCGAGACGTTGCTGGAGGTTGCGAGGCTGGATGCCAAAGCAAGGTTCATTGCCGCGCTCAACAAGCTCTACTTTGCCGTCGCTAATGTGAACACCAAGGGCAGTTCTCTTGGGCACTTCTTCAGAGCGGAAGAGGACGCCTTCGTAGGGTGAGAGCGCTTGCTCTTGCTCGTCGACGGTGATGTGTTTCTGTTTGTAAAATTTGTCGATGGCGGCGTCTTTAATAGTGACTTCGCGCCAACCTGTGCTTAACGAATCGAAGCTGACCTTTTGTCGAAGGAAGTCTTCGGTCTCAACTCCGAGGACATCGCTCTTAATACGGAGGTTCATGTCTTTGGAAACAAAGACGACTTTGTGTCCTTCACTTTTGAGGCGATAAGCGACGGAGATGATGCGGTGGTCGGGGATGTCTGAGGACAGTCCGCGCTCGAGGAGACAAAGACTTTTAAGGTCGATTCTTAGGGTTCCGCCTTCATCGTTTAGCGGGACGCCTTCGGTCAGCTCTCCGGATTCTCGGAGCTTATCGAGCATGCGGATGCATTCCCGGGCGTTGGCGCCGAGTTCTCCAGGACGGCTCTTGAAGCGATCAAGTTCTTCGATCACATCGATAGGGATCACGACGTGATTCTCTTTGAATGATTCCAAGGCTGCCGGGGAGTGAAGCAGGACGTTGGTATCGAGGACGAAGTGTTTTACTGGGTCAGTCATGGAACTCCACAAATCGAACGGGGGGTGTCTAAGAGGGATTTAGCATAGCGTGGGGGGCGGGCCGAGGAAAGTGACCCGGCTTCCTGAAGATTTAACCTTTTCGCTTCTCAATGGCCTTGGCCATGTCCTGGCATGCTTTATAGGTTGGCAAGGCGCAAAAAACGGAGATCTCTTTCTTGGTCATTTTTCCTCGAATCTGATCGAGGAGGTGCTTGCGAAGTTTGAGGTCCATGAGTCGGGTGCTTCTTTGCCGGAGCCTGTTCTGAGGAAGGATGGCGAGATGGATGCGAATCTCTTCGGGGCTCATCAACTCATGAAATTCTCGGACCCAGTGATCCCATTCTTCTTTGGGAGGTTTTTGACTCTTGGGGTTGTCTGGATTGGTTTGTTTTCGGCGCGTGATGGAGATCGCGGGCCCTCGGCTCAAGCCCTGAAGACGACAGCCTGAGCATAGGATGATGGATAAGCTGACGAGGACGCCGACTTTGCGAAAGGAGCCTTTGAGGACGCTCTTCTTAAGAGGTGGACTCGGGAACTTCCTTGATTCCATTCTGGACCTTGGGCACGTTTGAGGAATAATGGGCCCCTTTGAGAGAGCGCGAGCGAAAATTATAGTTTTTTTCCACGGTTGCGGCGTGTTTTTCTAGAACTCGCGAGCGATGTGACCAAGCGAAGTTTCAACATTCAATGAGTAGATGAGATGGATCGCCGATGAGATCGGTGGTCGATCTATAAAGAGGAAGAACCATGGATAAGGTTCGACTTGGGGTCCTGAGTCTAGGCTGCCCGAAAAACTTAGTGGACACTGAGGTCT
>JARGOJ010000542.1:0-747 GCA_029210225.1 Planctomycetota bacterium | reverse complement strand
ATTATATGGTCTGCGCCGATCCACGAGACGCCGAAGTGGTTGTGGTCAACACCTGCGGTTTCATCGATCAGGCCCGAGACGAGTCCCTCGGCGCGATTCGTGAAGCCGTGAAGTGGAAGGAAGAGGGTCACGTGCGGAGCGTGATCGTCGCGGGCTGTATGGCTCAGCGTTACGGCGACGAGATTCGTGAAGCCGTCCCCGAGGTCGACTCGATCATCGGGATGAGTGAATACAGTCAGTTTGAGACGGTCTTAGAAGAGGTCGAGCAGGCGGTCAGCGCTGAGGCGACTGAGGCAACCGCGCCCTGGCGAACCTTGGTCAACGACGACGCGAATTATGAGCTTCAGGCCCAGACCGGTCGCCTCCGTGTGACTCCAGCTCACTATGCCTACCTTAAAATTTCTGAAGGTTGCTCCAACGCCTGTACTTTTTGCGCGATCCCAAACTTCCGTGGTTTGTTTCGCTCAATGGCTCGAGAAACGGTGCTCGCCGAGGCCCGTGAGTTGGTGGGGTCTGGGGCTCAGGAGTTGAACCTGATTAGCCAGGACACAACGCACTACGGGATCGATTTAGAGGGCTCCGATTGGGAAACCGGCTTGGCGAAGCTGCTTGAAGACCTATCAGACATCGAGGGCCTACGCTGGATTCGATTGCTCTATGCCTATCCTGGTCATGTTTCGGATCAATTGATCGATGCCCTCGCGGCCAACCCCAAGGTGGTGCCCTATATCGACATGCCGATTCAAC
>JARGOJ010000541.1 GCA_029210225.1 Planctomycetota bacterium | reverse complement strand
CGGCCAGCCCAAGATTCGAGAGAGTTTCGAAAGCCTTAATCAATCCAGTCACTTGCAGCACTTAAACATCCTCAGGACCTATGGGCTGATAGAGTACGAAGAGTCTCTCGCGATTGAGAGAGAATACATCGAGGGCGATAGCCTTGATATGATCTTAGATGAACAGGGTTTCTTGAATGTCGAAGACTGCCTACCCATTTTCAAAGATCTTTGCGCGGCCCTGTCCTACGCTCATAAGAGAGGTGCCATCCACGGCGAAATCAATCCGAAGAAGATCTTCTTAGAGGATTCTACGAAGCGGAC
The DNA here is from genome assembly GCA_029210225.1 of Planctomycetota bacterium. Taxonomy (GTDB): domain Bacteria; phylum Planctomycetota; class J058; order J058; family JARGOJ01; genus JARGOJ01. Next base: position 6,010 of record JARGOJ010000541.1, on the reverse strand, counting down.
AGTGTTGGGGAGCTTTCAATTCCCCAAAGGACTGCCTTCCGATTTAGGAACGAACCGCGTCATGGGGAATCCGACGTTTTTCTCTCCTGAGCAATGCCAGGGAGACAGCTTCGACGCGTCCTCCGACATATACTCCCTTGGGTCTGTCTTTTACATGATGTTAACGGGGCTACGGCCCTTTCGGGGAAAGAACGTTATTGAGCTTGTCATGAAACATATTGAAGACCAGCCAGCCCAGCCAAGAGAGTTGAACCCCAAGGTTCCCAGCTGGCTCTCAAAGCTTGTTATGAAAATGATGGCCAAGACCCCGGAGCAACGCTATCCAAACTGCGATGAGATCCTCGCAGAGCTGGAGCGAGTCACAGGGCCCGAACAAGATGTCTGGAACTCATGGGATGATCGCTATTTCTACCTAAATCAATTAACCCACGGTCATCGCTCAATGACCTATTTGGCGCTCGATCAGAACAATGGCCAAAGAAAGGTCTCAATAACAATCCTTACAGAGGAGGCGTTCCCAGAGGATTGCCGGGCTTTGGAACGCCGTGCACAAATCATTTCAAAGCTTCCGGAGGCTCACTTCCCAAGGGTTTATCAATCCGATTTACAGGACCACGACCCTCACTTTATTGAAGACTACTTTGACGGAGAATCGCTGGGAGATCGAGTCCGAGAGCAGGGCGCCTTAGACCCCTCGATCATCCTCAACTTTAGCTCAGCTGCGCTGATCGCGCTAAAGGCAGTTCATAGTTTGGGTCTGGTTCATGGAGACCTCAGCCCCGAGACAATTTGGGTCACCGACGATCAACAAATCAAAGTGCTCGGATCGAATTTTAATAAAACTGATGAAAACATTGATTTATCTTATTTAGGGCTGCAATTCATTTCACCAGAACAAATCGAGTTTCCTCGGCAAACAGCCTGCGCTGATCTCTATTCCTTAGGGGTCTCACTCTATTATGCTTCGACAAATCATTGGCCCTTTAACAGGAGAAGTAGTCGCCGCGACATCTATAAACTAAAGCAGCAAGAGCTCCCTGTGGCTCCCCATCTTCTTCATTCAAGTATCACTCAGGGCGTTTCAGAGTTCATTATGAAGCTCTTAGCGAAGTCGCCGAAGGACAGATATCAAAGCGCTGAGAAGGCGCTCGTAGATCTAAAGTGGATTGCGTCAGGCCAAAAAGGAGCTTTGCCAAACGCGCCAAAGAAGTGGTTCAAGGGGCTGTGGGGTTAAGGGTCAAGCTTTTATTTACTATGCGCTCAAGTCTTTCCTTGTCGCGCCACGCAAAGCCCGATAAAACAGTACGGACACTTCTGTTTTTTAGGCGCTCTATAAATGACTCTTCAATGTCCACGTTGCTCAAGAACGGTTGAACGGCCCCCAAGCTCCTCTCCGGTTCTTTGCCCCTATTGTCAGGGCGCCTACTTAATCCCGCTCCAATCCCATTCTGGCTCCCAACTCGACCACTCTGGGGTTACGCTCGCGCACTCTCCTGAAGCTCAGCGCCTCCGCTCTTCGTCGGCTCAAAGCCCCGCTTATCAAGGTCCGAATAAATCGCAGCTCCAGGCTGCCATTGAAGCCGCCTTTCAAGCGGACCCCCTCACCACTTATGACAGGAATGTGTCTCTAGAGCGGCTTGAGGAGCTGGGACAGGGGGGCATGGGGACAGTTTATCGGGTTAAGGACAAGCGCCTCGAAAGAGAAGCTGCGCTGAAGGTCCTTATCTCTGAAAATGCGGATCACCACGCCATCGAACGTTTTCTTAGAGAGGCTAAGATCACGGCACGTCTGTCTCATCCCTCGATCCCCCCTGTTTACGACGCTGGTCGAACTCCGGACGGCCATCCCTACATGCTGATGAAGGTTATTGAGGGAGAGACGCTTCAAGATAAAATCAATCAATTTCATGAAGGCGCTTTCAACGAAGAGCAAGTCAAAGCTCTTTTGGAGGTGCTCATTAAAGTGAGCGAAGCCGTCTCTTATGCTCATAAAAATGGTGTCCTCCACCGCGACCTCAAACCCGAGAACATTATGGTCGGGGAATTCGGAGAAGTCTTGGTGATGGATTGGGGCATCGCCCGAGATATCCACACACAGGAAGAGGCCACAGAGCTGCTCTCGCTGTCCATCATCGACGAAGACGAGGTCGAGAGACAGGGCGGCCTTACCCTCGCTGGCTCGGTCCTTGGAACCCCAGGGTACATGTCTCCGGAGCAAGCGAGCGGAGATAAAGTTGGCCCTCAGACAGATGTTTATGCTCTCGGCGCCATCCTCACTGAGATTCTCGCCGGGAAGCTCCCGATCACGGGAGATACGACCTACAACATCATTGTGAAAACGGTCGAGGGACAGGTCAAGCTGCCTCGGGATTACAATCCAAGGATCCCCGCTGAGTTAAACACCATCGCTAAAGCCGCCTTAACGCTAGAAAAGAAAGACCGAACAAAAACCGCGCTTAAGTTCGCTCGACTACTCCGCGCTTACTTAAACAAAGAGCCCTTACCGATACACCACTATTCAATTTTTGAGAGGTTGCTTCGCTGGGTGCAAACGAAGCCAGTAAAGGCTCTCGCAGTGGTCTCAACTCTCTTCATCCTGTTAATCACTGGTGTCCTTGTTCAGACCATCCTCACGACAATAAAAGAAAAGGAGGCCTTAGATCATTCATTACGTCTTGAGACCGCTGCAAAAGAGAAGGAGAAGATAGAGAAGAAGCAGGCCCAGGCACGAATGAAGCTGGCCAATGAAAAGGCCAGCATCGTCGCAAAAATTCAATCGGATGCTCGCCACGGCCGACCGCTCCCAGAGCTTAAGAAGCGCCTTCTAACAGCGCTGGAGCTTGGTAAAGATGACGAGGCCTTCAAGCTTAACCTCGCCCGCATCTGTCACGAACAAGGTCTCGTCGAAGACTGCCAAGCCATCCTCAATGAGCTGGTTGAAAAGCACAAGCCCGCCTATGATGCGCTCTATTTCCTCCATAGAATTCACTTAAAGAGTGAGAAGAGGCTCTCTTTTCGAACGAGCCCTGCGCTCAACAAATTGATTCAACGGGCTGAAGAGCGCAATGAAAAGAACGTCTACACTGAATTCATGAAGGGTCTGAAGGCAGGCAAAAGAGGAGATATAGACGAAGCGCTGGAATATTTTAATGACGCGGAAAAATACAATCAGAACTTCTATTGGATCTACATTCGCCGTGCAATCATCTACTTCCAGAAGAATGACCTCAAGAAGGCCTTCAACGAATATAAAATCGCTGTTCAACTCGATCCCCTCAACGCCCTTGCATTCAACAACAGGGGGCATATTTATCAAGTTCAGAAACAGTATCAAAAAGCCTTGGAAGACTTTAATCGCGCTATTAGCCTGCGCCCTCAATTCGCGATGGCCTATCTCAATCGCGGCATTCTCCGCTGGAATTTAAGAGACACCCTCGGAGCAAGAAGAGACTTTACCCTCGCGATTCAATCCAATCCTTCTTTTAAAGTGAGAGTCGATCGGTTTCTCGCCCAAAATGATGACAACCAGTCAAAAGGCCTTCCAAAGGACGCCCGATCCTTCAATCAACGTGGTTTCAAGTTCATGAATGCGAAGAAATATAAGCGAGCGATTCAAGACTTTGATCAAGCCATCAAGCTCAACCCCAATCAATCCCCAGCTTATACCAACAGAGGAATCTGTCGATTTCACTTGGGGAATTTCGAGGGCGCGCTGTCAGACTACAATAAGTCGATCGCTTACAAGCCTTTCGCGCTGACCCACAATAATCGAGGCTATCTGTTCATGGAGCGCAAGCAATATCAGAAAGCCCTGCAAGACTTCAATATAGCCATAAAAATAGATCCTCGCTGCAGCTCCGCCTACAACAACCGAGCCCTCCTCCACTCCTATCTAGGCAAACACAGGGAGGCCATCCAAGACTACGACCAATGCCTTCTCATCACCCCTACGATGACCGAGAGTTACTATAATCGAGCGCTCTCTAAAGAGAAGATAGGTGATAAAAAAGGAGCTATTGAGGACTATGAACAATTGATTCAGCTTCGCCCGAATGACGCGAAAATTCCCCAGTGGAAAACTGCGATTCAACAGCTCCAAAAACCCTAGGACACAGTGTCATGAAGAAATTAATCCCCCTCATACTGCTCTCAACCCTGCTGGCTTTGCCCATTTACTCCAGCTTCGCCCAGCCCCCAAGCACGCAGTCCTTCTTCTCAAAGAAGGATAAGAGTGAGTTTAAGATCTATGTCTGGAAGGCGGGCATCGCGAGCGGCTTTGCCCACGACCATATTATGAGCGTTGAAGACTTCAAGGGTCAGGTCGTCTATGACGAGAAGGACCCAAGCAAGAGCAATGTCTTTATTCGCGTTGAGGCGAAATCGCTCAAGGTGCTCGACCCAAAGGTCAAAGCCGCTGATAAGCGTAAGATCAAGAAATCTATGGACTCCGACGAGGTCTTGAACGTCAAGAAATACCCCAAGATCACCTTTAAGTCGACCAAGGTCGAAGTGAAAAAAGCCGCTGGCAACGTCTTAAAAGTGACTGGAAAAATGAGCCTCTGTGGCCAGACAAAGACCATCTCATTTCCTGTGAAGATTGAGAGGAAAGGCGGCAAGCTCGTCGCCTCAGGGGCCTTCAAATTACGACAGACTGAATTCGGAATGAAGCCTTATTCTGCGCTCCTAGGAGCGATCAAAGTGAAGGATCTTGTCGACGTAAAGTTTACGATCGTCAATGAAACACAGTGATCCTAAAAAGCGCCGCTCACAATTCAAAATAAAACGCTCACCACGCAGACATGCCGCAGGATGAGCGTTGATAAGCTGTGAGCTAAAACCGTTTACTTTTTGCCCGTCATGGCTTTCATGAGGTTTTGCGCACGCTGACGTAAGTCTGCGGGGTTCTTTTGATTGCTCACTAATGAGCGGAGGAAAGGTAGGCACCAACGACCTTCCTTTTCAATCAAGTTTGTTCCTTGGCGGCGATCCTCTGGAGTTTGAGAGACGAAGAGCTTCAAAGCGGTTTGAATTCTCTTTCCTCTTATTGAATTGGGTGATAACTCATTGAAGCATTGGCTCCCAAGGTGTTTTGGATTGACCTTGAGAATCTGGCTGAATAAGCCGAAGGCTTGATTGCCCTGCCCGGCAAAAAACAGTTCGTGAGCCAACAAGAACACCAAGTCTGGATCGGCATTGGGGTTGTTTTGCACAGACTGCGCCAGCTTCTGAAAGACCGCCTGGTAAAACTTCTGATTGGGATAGAATTTCATAGACGCAAAAGCGACGGTCGGCCAATCTTTGAAAACGCGTATGTTCTCTTGAATAGCGAGGCTGGCTTCTTTAAATCGTCCGAGGCCCATCAAGACTCGGCTCCTTAAGAAGCCTGCTTGCCGATACTTAGCTTGCACTGTATTTGGATTGATAGATAGGACTTCGTTTTGAAGACCAACAGCCAGGTTCATCGCGACTAAAGAGTCTGCAAAGAAGCCCCGCTTGCAATAAGTCATTCCCAATTGTGTCATGCGAAGCATGTAATTGGCTGTGTGATCGTGATCGGAAAGGACCTTGTCGAAACCAAATCGAAGGCGCCAAGCTTTCATTTCTAGCTTCTGGGTTTGCTCGGCGCGCTTATAGGCCCCCACTAAATCAACAAGCCCAGCCCGAGCAGGTCCGCTGCACTGATCGGCCTTACCAAATTGCTCCGTCAGAATTCGAACAAGCCCGGCATAGGTCTGATAACAACCCGCGACTTCTCCTTTGTCGAAGAGCTTGCCGCCATGGTCAATGGACATCAGAACTAAATCTCGAACAAGCCCTAGCGTTGCGACTTTATGAGTCTTCTTCCATTCGGCAATAATCGCGTCCAGGTTCTGCTCGAAGACGGTCTTCAACGGCGCTTGAGGCGCAGGGGTCGGCGGATTTTGCTGGGGCTGCGGCGTCGCTCCAGGATCTTGGGGCTGAACTGGAGCGCTGCCGGGATCTCTGGGCAGAGGCGGAGGATCATCCTGGG
>JARGOJ010000540.1:4209-6315 GCA_029210225.1 Planctomycetota bacterium | reverse complement strand
CCTTCGCGAGCCCCGGCGGTGCACCCAATGACCCCTTCGCCAATCCTGGACCCGCCCCTGCAAACGATCCCTTCGCCAATCCAAACGCCGGCGCAATGAACGATCCCTTCGCCGCTCCAGGAGCCGCTCCCGCAAACAATGATCCCTTCGCGCTCCCCGCAAATGATCCCTTTGCAGCCGGAGCAAGTGACCCGTTCGCTCCTCCAAGTGGTGGCGCCCCAGCTGGAGACCCCTTTGCTCCTCCCGCAGCGAACAACCCCTTCGCCGCCCCAGGAGCGAACCCTCCGCCAAACGGAAAAGGGAAGGATCCATTCTCACAACCTAATAATGATCCCTTTGCTCCTCCCGGAGGCAACCCCTTCGGATAGAGCGATCTCATGAGGCTTGATGGAAAGCCCGGCCTCAGTCAAGACAATCTCTAAGAAGGGCGGGGTCTTCCCCGCCCAGATAAATTTGCTCTGAGTCCGGCCTTAAAGAAGACCACACATGAAGCTTCAAACGTTAGAGAACTTCAACTGCGTTAATCACCCCAACCGGGAAGGAGTCGGGATATGCATGTCTCGCAACTGCCGTAAGGTTGTCTGCGATGAATGCTCCACCAAATTAGAGGGCATCAACACCTGCCTAGCCTGCCTCAACGCCCGAGTCAAAAAAACAAAGCCAAAGTCAAACCGCGCCGGAAAGATACTCAATTCCCTCGTCGGCACGATCACGACTATCGCTGGCTTCGCGCTCTTGCTTGCCATCCTCTTCGGCCTCGGCAAATGGATCCCGAGCACCAGCGAGACCCGCCTTGGAAACCGCATTTTTCACAACAAAGCGATCCTTGAAGCCATGGCCGAATCCTTCCAGAGCTTCAAGCGAGATGTAGGCCACTACCCAGGTCAAAAGCTCGGCTTCGACGCCCTTGACTGGCCCGCCGAATGGGGTCCTGAGCCTCAAGGTTACAGCGGCTCCTATTGGCCCGGGGAATGGGAGATTGAAATCACCGTCCGCGACGGTGAACCCCTCGATGCCTATCGTCAACCGCTTCGATATTACGAGTCCAAACAGCTCCCATGCCCTGTCATCGTGAGCGGGGGCCCTGACGGCGTCATCGAAACAGAGCTTCAAGATCTCATTGACATCTATTTAAAAGCAAACAATACCGCTCGTCTCGTTGGATCTGGAGACGACCAAATTGCCATTCCTCGCTGAGCTTGGATCAGCTCATCATAAGCCCTGAGACTTGGAGGAAAAACGCAATGCAAACGAGCACCGGTCAACAAAACATGAAGCAAAATAAGAGCACCACCAAAGTCCCCGTCACGGCCTGCATCATTACTTTCAATGAAGCCCACCAAATCCAAGACTGCTTGGACACCCTCAGCTTTTGCCAGGATATCGTGGTCGTCGATTCTCACTCCAACGACGAAACGACCTCCATCGCTAAACAAGTCACTGAGAAGGTTCTGTCCCGAGATTGGCCTGGCCACATCGATCAAAAGAACTTCGCCATCGACAACTCTGAAACCGATTGGGTTCTTTGTATTGATGCGGATGAGCGAGTCACTGACGAGCTCCGGGATGACATCCTCCAAGTGTTTAAGGATGGTCCAAAACACGCTGGTTACGAGCTGAGCCGCAGAACCTTTTACCTTGGTCAATTCATCGATCATGGCGGCTTTTATCCCGACCGCAAAATGCGCCTCTTTCGCCGCAGCCAAGGGCGCTGGGGTGGCACCAATCCCCACGACCACGTCTTCCTTGAAAAAGGCTGCTCTCAAGGCACCCTCAAAGGCGACCTTCACCATCACTCGTACAAGAACATCGCTGATCACCTGAAAACCATAGACTACTTCACAACCATTGCCGCCAAAGAGAAGCTCTCCAAGGGAAAGTCGAAGGTCCTCCTCAGCTTGCTCTTCGGACCGCCCTGGAAGTTCGTCAAAATGTTCGTCCTTCAACGAGGCTTCCTCGATGGGATCGCCGGCCTCATCGTCGCCTTTCTCGGCGCCTTTTATGTCATGCTGAAATATGCCAAGCTTTGGGAGCTCATTCACGTTGAGAAACAAAGTCCTGCCGCCATGGCAGACGTCACATATGGACGAAGGGGCGAATCTGGGT
>JARGOJ010000540.1:0-4199 GCA_029210225.1 Planctomycetota bacterium | reverse complement strand
GCAGCTCCTAAAAACGGAATCATTGTTGAGTTTCTAAAGAGCGAGGGCCTGGTCTCCACGCCCGCCATTCGTCGTAGCCTCAAACATTGGCAAGGCTCCGAATCGCGACCCGACCTCGGGCCCTACCTCATCGAACAAGAAGCCCTCAAAGTCGACCAATACGTCTCTCTTATCAGTAAGCTTGAAACCCGTATTCAGCCTTGTGCGGAGTGCCAAGCGCCGCGTTATGTTCCAAGTAAGAAGACAGAAAACGCCTCCTCCTGTCGACGCTGCGGCAACGACAATCCCCCGGCTCCCCTCGACCCGAAAATTGGCGCCGCCCTCACCTATGAAAACTACGAGCTAAAGAAGTTACTTGGGCGTGGCGCGATGGGCGTCGTCTATCAAGCCATTTACACCCCGGCTAAGCGGCTCGAAGCCCTCAAGATCATGCTGCCGCGATTTAGCAACGAGCGGCGCTCAAAGCGCTTCGACCGAGAATGTGCCATCCTCGCCAAGCTTAGACATCGCAATATTGTTGGTGTTCACCGGGCGGGAGAATACGCCGGGCTAAAATTTTTGTCCCTCACCTTTGTTGAAGGTGGCGATCTAAAATCGCATATGGCCGACAACGACCTGAGCATCCCTGAGATTTGTGACATCGCCAGCCAGGTCGCCGATGGCCTCTCTGCCTCTCATAAAGAAGGCGTGGTCCATAGAGATTTGAAACCCGCGAACATCTTTATCGATCGTCATGGCACCCCGCTCATTGGCGACTTTGGCCTCGCGATCGACCTCATTGAAAGCTCTCGATTAACTCGCTCTGGGGCCGCCGTCGGAACCCCCTATTACATGTCGCCGGAGCAGCTCATCGGCGCTCGGGAGGACGTGGGTCCCCAAGCCGATATCTATGCCCTCGGAGTCATCATTTATCAGATGGCTACCGGAAAACGCCCCTTCGAAGGAAAGAACATCCCAGACCTAAAAGACCAGATCGACAAGCGAGACTACAAAGCGATCTCGGAGTTTCGCGCCGATGTCCCTGAGTCCCTAGAAATACTTGTCAAGCGCCTCCTCGAACCGGACCTGAAACATCGCGTCAATGACACTCAAGCCCTCAAAGAAGCCCTTGAGTGGATCGCCAACCCCAAAGGCGCAGAACCAGAGCTTTGCAAAACACCAAAGAAAGCCGTTTGGCCCCTCATCGCAGGGCTCGCCGGTATCTTGCTGATCTTCCTCATCGCTCTCCCTTTCGTCTTTGAAGTCGAGCCAAAGACCAAGAGGAACTTCGACGTACAAAGAAAAATGGAGCGCTTCGTCGCGAATCAGTTGAAGGAGACAAAGGCGCTCCTGCAGTTCATTCCGAATAACCCAAAGGCAAAGACGGACGAAATCAAAACCCTTCGAAAACGAATCGCAAAAATTAGGAGCAAGCATCCTCAGCTCTTCTCAGAGACGGGAGGAGACGAGCTTGTGGCGAGTCTCGACCGGGGGGAAGCTCTTTCTCTCTGGTTAAGCGGCGGCCCTGAAAACAAAGCCAAAGCTGTCAAACTCCTGAAAGGCTGTCAGCGAAGCAACGTCCTAACCCTTGACCTAGCGCGGATGCAACTCGCCCAGGGTCAGAGTCAGCAATGCACAGAGCTGCTCCGTTCCATCAAGATCGATAGCCTCAAGGACCCTGAGCGGCGCCGTTTCTACATTTTGCGCGCCGAGCTTTCCTTCTTCAGTGGTCGCTTCCAAGAATCCCTGGTCGACTTCGATGCCGTCCCTGACCTCCCCTATCGTCTTCTCCGACTCAAGGTCGAGGCCGCCACTGTCGAAGGGCAAGACGAGCGGATTCGAAAAGAGCTGGAAGGAAAGCAGGTCAAGAAGGGCGCCGAAGCTGTTGACCATGCCACCTTACGGGCCCTCAGCCTCGCACGTCTCAACCCCTATCAAACCTGGAGACGCCTCAACCTCATCCAAAAGCGAAACCTCAACAATCCAAGAACCCTCCGGGCCAGGGCCCTGTTTCTGAAGAACCTTGGTTGGCCCGAAGCCGCAAGAGAGGACCTCGACCGCTCCCTCCAATCCATGTCTATAAAATTAGAGCGCTGGGACCTCATTCTCCTCAGCGGCAAGTTCGCCTTGGACGAGGGTCGCTTTACCCAAGCGAAGTCGCACTTTCAGGAAGCGCTCAACCTTGTTCAAGAATGGGTGCCCTCGAATACCCCGCTCTCCATCGCCGAAAACATCAACCGACGAGCCACCTTGGACCGCCTTCACTCCCGCGCACTCCTTGGCTTGGGCGACGTCGCGGACTTGGAAAAGAAAGGCGAGAAAGCCGACGAGTATTACAGCTCGGCCCTCGATATTGATCCCAGCCATTGCCTCGCCTATGTCCGGAAGGCGAGACGACTCTTGCGTCAAGGCAAGCGTCAACGCGCTTCAAAGCTTCTTGAGAAGGCGCTCCCTTATGAAGGCACGGAGGTCGCGGCGCGTTTGCTCCAAGGCCAAATGGCCCTCGAATCGGGCTTCGTGAAGGGCGCCGAAAAAGCTTACTCCACAGCCTTCGCGAGAACTCGAAACAGCGCTGAGAGAGCGGACACCCTGCTTGGGCTGGCCAGAACCATTGAGAAAGCGGGACGTAAACTCGAAGCGCAAACCATTCGAAAGCGCGCTGCCCAACATGACTGTAAAGACCCTGTCTATCGTCGCGGTCAGCGCCTCATCAACGGATTGACAGGCCCCGTCTTAACCGACGAGCGCTTGTTGCTCCGCGTCCTACGCCAAATTGAGAGGCAGCGCCAAGTTCGCTATTTCCCCGCCGCGCTCACCGTCCTAAACTCCGCTTTTGACCTAAGCAGTCAACGCTACCCAGAGGCCCGGCGCAAGCTGGCGAAGGTCCAGATTTGGAACGATCAAATCGCCGATTATCACCTGATGAGCGGTTTTTTGAACTTCCAGCAAAACCAGGCTCGCAACGCTGTGAAACACTTTGAAATGGCTGAGAAGCTTGGCAGCCCCAGCGCTCGCGCAAACTTCCACAAGGCCCGAGCCTTGATAGAGCTTCGGCAACCGCTTGATGCTCTGGAAGCCGTGAATCAGGCGATCGAGCGGGAGCCCTGGCAAAAGCAGATCTACATCCTGCGCGCCGATATCTACAAGAACCTGGGAAAACTTAAGGAATACAAAGAGGAGTTGGTTCGCATCAATTCGTTCACCAACCCCTACGACGCGGCCTTCGAGACTCGCATTCAAGAAGCGTTCAAGACCTACAACTCAAAGACCATCTGGAAGCTTTGCAATGAGCGTCCTGGGCGCGCCACGACGCTCTTTGACTATGGACGCATCGTCGGAGTTGACAGCGTTCGCGTTGAATCTCTCGCTTTGAGTTTGCTTTGCCTCGCCCAAGCTATTTATCGCCGTCCTTATCTCGAACTCAACGTCCTCGAAATGGTCAATCAGCTCATCTCCTTCGGAAACCCAAAATTTCTCACGGCGATTGATGCCATCGCGAAGAAAAAACTTCGCTTTTCCGCTGATCGACATTTCACTTTAGGCTCACTCGAACTCTTTCAATGGATCAAGACTGAACAGAAGGAAGGGAAGCTGCTAGAGAGCCTGACCCACTTCGAAAAACTCCTCGACCGACGTCCTGATCATAAAGTGGCGAAGACCTACCACGCCTTTATTTTAGGCATGCTCGGCTACACGCGTTTCGCGAGCAAGGTCCTGACAAAACTCGATTCTCAGCCTAAGGCAGAACGAAAAGAATATCGTTTTCTGACCCCAACGTTCTACTTGGCCGTGATCAAAGCTCGTCAGAACGACCCCGCCAGCTGTTACCAAAAATTAGCTGCTAGCGATGTCCAACAACGCTTCACTGTCATCAAAGAGTTTAAAATGCTCTTTCCTGAAGACATGCAGCGATCAACCAGTTTTCGGGATGCCACCGGTCTGCGTTAAGCACTAAGGGAAGAGAGACCTATCATGAGCCGAATGCTCCTATCATTATTTTTCCTGTTCATCTTCGTGAGCCCGAGCTTCGCCCAGGTTGAGGACAAAGGCCTCAAAGATTGGGACCAGCTCTTCGACCTCATGCAGCGCAAGGACGCCGTCGGTAAGCGAGCACAGCAAGGCTGGCTTGAGTTCTCTCAGCAGCAACACACCAAGGCGGAACAAAGCAATCTCGTTCGTCTCTGGCACAAACGTAAGGACGAGTTCAGCCGAAAAGCGAT
>JARGOJ010000539.1 GCA_029210225.1 Planctomycetota bacterium | reverse complement strand
CTGCCGAGCGGTCGCTATGGGGGACCCGATCTCTGCTCACAGGCCAACTTGGTTTCAGCAGAAGTCTCGCAATCTTCGTCGTCGAATGAGCCGCGTCGCAATCACTGTTTGGCTCATCGTTTTAATTGTGGTCATGAGCGCGTCTGGGGTCGCTCTCTCCTACTATGAGCGAGGAGAGTCCGCGAATGAATTCTCCGCCCGCATTGAAAAATTCGCGACGCCTTACTCCAGCAGAGTCCGGCAATTCAACGAAGTGTCCAACACCGCGTTGGCTCAAAAATTGGCATTCACAATGAAGCGGTCTGATTCCGCGCCTCTTTGGAGGTCCCTCGTGGAGGGCATGCCCGAAGAGTATGAGACTTTGGAGAAATTGAGGAAAGTGGCTTACGACGAGGGCTACCCTACCGCCTTCGACGACCATTTTGATCGTAAGAAATGGGCCCGAATTCAGGGAATGCAAGCATCGATCGAAGCCTTTCAATCGGACGACGCCAAGACGCTTCTTGCGAAGTATTCAGAGCTGCGCGCCACCGACGCAAAGTTAGTCGCGGCGATCGTTGCTATGCGCCGGGGACAACGGGAACAGTCTATCAAAGGACTCACTGAACTCGATGCAAAGTCAGGGAACATCGGCCGCATAGCGCGATTTGCGCTGGCGCTCTACGCCTTGGAGAAAAACGACTTCGAGGACGGACTAGGACGCCTCGAACAATTGCGCGATGTCGAAGGCTTCGCCGAACCCGCCCTCGGGGTCCTCATGAGAGAGTGGCCCAGAGCCTTTGTCTACACCGCGTTCACTAAGGATGAGAGTTCCATTCAAAGTAATTTGAACACTCAATTCAAACAGATGAGGGACTTCGCAAAAACAATCCCTGACAGTAAGCTCTTTTGGCAAAACGCCAACAATGAAATCAACGCGCAGTTTCTTAAAGAGGGATTGCTCAAAGATCGGCGTCGGCGCATCGCCCGTGTTTTTGAAACTCTCAAAGCGAAGTCGCTCATCGTCTCCGAGATTAAGTGCCCGCGCTTGACCAGGGCTCTGCACTTGGCCTTGGCTCGACGCATTGAAAGTCGCTACGACGATAAATTCCCTGCTGAGATGCGGAAAGCGCTCTTTCATCACTTGAGCATTCAATCATTGGATGAGAACTATGAACTGCCCAAGCGTTATCAGCGGGTTCTGAGTGGCCTCGCGATGGGGTCAATGATGGCGTCCCATCGAGAAGCTTACAACGACGTCTTGGTGGTGACCCGGGCGGGAATCTATCTACCCTATATACGCACCTTTGTGCTCGACCAATTTGAACGCAACAATCTCTTGGACGGACCGGTCGCCCAAAATCCCGCGGATTTCGCCGCGAGGTTCTGGCGCGGCATGATTGGCTCACTGGACAATAGTCAGAAACGTGAGCAAGGAATGGCTCGGGTGAAGGTCCGAATTGAAACGTCCCTCAGCGACCTCGGCTTCGTCATTAATAACACCGACACTCCGGCAATTTTTCGAGCCATTGCATTGCTTCAGCGGGCAGACCTGCGAATTGAAAAGACCCTGCTCGATCGACAAGGGTCCTCGGCAAAATTTGACAAGGAGCTCTTTGACTCTCTCAACAAAGATTGCCAGGAGGCGCTAAAAAGCTGGCATCCCGAACCAGACCGAGTCTACGAGCTGCTCATGCGCTTGGAGAGCCGCTACAAGGGCATGAAAGAGTCGACCGTGGAAGCTTCAACAGCGCTTCAAATTAAGTACGCCAAACTTTGGGTCGAGTCGATTGAAGAGCGCCAGCGCCGAACGAACGACAAGATCTTAGCCAAGGGACGCCCAAGGCAAAGCCCCTTAGCGGATATGGTGGGTTATCGAAATAAGTTAAGATCGGCGTTCACGTCATTGAGCAGGGCCTATCAAAAAGAGTCTAAATACGAACTGGCGGCAGAGGCCGCATTGTCAGCGATCAATTGCGCCGCCAAGTCCGATGAAAAATCACAAATGTTCGAGTGTCTCTACGAGTTGATAGAATCTCAGTTAAAACTCAATCAGTTTGAAAAGGCAAAGTCGGCGTATCGTGAGTACTATCTAAACAAACGTTATCGATCAGAATACTCCAAGAGCGACACGACCCTCCTCGAAGGGCTTTGGCGCGCCTCGAAACAGCAAGTGCCCGGAAAGAAACCTTGAATTGACATTGTCTAACGAAGACATCTTAGAGAAGTTTCGCAAACGCCGACTGTTGACTCAGTCCGAAGCCCATTTCTGTTACACCCGATCCCAGATTGAAAATGTTGATATTGTCGATGTCATGCTTGATCAAGGCTTCGCCGCGGCTGAGTCGGCGTCTGAGTTAAGGCGGCTCTGTCAATCCGAGATCGAAGATATCTCTGCCGGTTCAAGCCTCTACTCTGTCGCGCTCCCAAGAATCGGCGACGTCGTCGACAACTTCGAGATCCTTGAAATCCTTGGTGAAGGAGGAATGGGCGCCGTCTATAAGGCTCGGGGTTATCTGCAAGGACAACGGGCCCTAAACCTGCCGCCGGGCGACTATGCCATGAAGGTGATGAACACCCACACGGATCATGCTCTAGACCGCTTTGAAAGAGAAGCACAAGCCCTCGCAGCGGTCGACCTTCACCCCAATATCATACGAATACACGCCTTCTCGAAGCATGGTCGTCGCCCGTATCTTGTCCTTGACTGGGTTGAGGGTGAAAGTTTGGAAGACCGCTTGGTCGAAGGCAATTATTGGAGCGAAAAGGAGTGCCTTGAGAAGCTGATCAAAATTGCAGACGCCCTTGAATTCATTCACGAACATGGAATCTTACATCGCGATTTGAAGCCCGGAAATGTGCTCATTCGAGAATCTGATGGAGAAGTCTTTCTTAGCGATTTTGGGCTCGCGAAGGTCCTTCATAAGGAGACCTTGACCAGCACGGAAGAGGTGCTGGGAACCCCTGTTTACATGGCGCCAGAGCAGCTCTGTGGGGATGAAGAGTTAGGCCCAGAAGCAGATATTTGGTCGTTGGGAGTCATTCTCTATGAACTGAGTACTGGGCGTTTGCCCTTCGACTCTGAGAACAGCGTTGAATTGGCGGAGTTGATCATTCGCGAGGACCCCCAGCTACCGTCTGCGCTCAACCCTGAGATATCTCCAGCCATGGAAGCGGTGATTTGGAAATGCCTCGCCAAGGACCCGGAAGATCGCTATTTAAGCGCGGAGGACCTTCGAGAAGAGTTTCAGTCTATTCAAAAAAACCGCCCTGTGTCTGCCAGGCTACCGGGCAAACTGCGTCGGCGACTCTCGCTCTTCTCAAGGCGCCATGGGAGGTCGAGCGTTTATGTTCTCATCGGAATTATTCTCTTGCTCTCTGCATCAGTCGTCGTCCTAGTGACCCGCGCCGGGCAGCGCTATCAATTGGAGGAGAAGCAGAGAGAAGTGGCGGCAGCCTTCGTCCCCGTTAAAAAACAATTACAGAGAAAAACCGACACCTTGGTGAGTCATGCGGCGGTGCACTTTTTGGATTGCGTTCCCTTTGAGGGCCGTCTCCCTAGCGGCCCGTGCAAGGAATGTGACACTTTAACACCGCTTCAATCGAATTGGCGAGACTATGTTGACCTGCGCCAAGAATTGATTGCAAATAGCCGTGAATCGAGCCTGCCGTCGATTGTCCCTAAAAGAAAGCATAGAGAGTATGCTCAGATAATCGGTCTCTTTGAGGATTTTCAAAGAGTGAAAAAGAATGAAGCCCTGTCAAAATCTCTCAGCGCTGACAACTCTTCTGTCTATCATTTAAGGGCGGCCTTCCGTGCGCTTCATAGGGGTCAGTCACTGAGCGCTCAATCTCATTTAGGCATGATCGACGGCTCCCTCGAAGCCATTGTGCCATTGGGACTTGCGCTCGTGGCGACTCAGCTAAAGCAGTGGGAGAAGGCGATCGCGGCGCTCAAGAGATTCGCCAAAGAACATCCCCAAACTCCTCGCTACTCCCAGTTCCTTCAGGCCGTCTATGAAGAGCAGTTTCTCCGATGGATTCGAGTTGGGCCTATGTCTGACTGGTCTAAGCAAAAGAACTACCTAAAAGGTCAAAGCCGCGGAGACGATGACGATTGGCTTCGTTTGAACAGTCGAATTTCAACGCTGTTCATTGGAGAAAATCGAACGCTCGCGAGCCTCGCCGGACGATATCGGCGCTTGCAACTCTCGCAAAAGAGCTATGGGTCTCTTGAGCTTCCGAGCATCGATGCCGATTTTCACTTCGCCTTGGGGCTGGCAGCGCGGGACGAGAACATGCGCAACGAGGCCCAATTTCACTTTTTAAGCGCGCAGTTAAAGGGCTGCACAAAGGAAACTCCAGCGGGTTTTCGGCAGGCGGATTTCCAGCGGGAGCTCGCTCAACATCTTAGTTCAGAAGAGCTTGAAGGCATGGTCGCGGCGTTCAAGCTCCTCATTGCGTCAAGCCGAGCAGGTCTCTATACCTTTGTTGCTAGGGAGATTTGGTTGCTCGCGCTGCATGAACGAGGCGTCATGGCGAAGGCGCTCACTCAGTCCCCGGGAGATCCATGGATCATATTTTGGCGCGGCATGAGAGAGATCTCCGATCCATCAAAGAACATTGGAGATATGAACGCGGCAAAGAAGGATATGACGACTGTTATTAATGACACGAGGGTTCAGGACAGCTTCCGTGCAGTCGCCTATCTAAGACGGGCCAAGTTAAATATCTGGTTATCCTCAGCCCGCGGACAGGGCAAGCTCTTCAAAGAAGGCGTGAGAGATTTAGAACGCGCTGTGAAGCGAGGACATCCTGCTTGTGACCAGGTCTACAAATTCTGGGCGAGCCTTGAGGACAATCCCGAACGTCGCCTTGAACTCGAATTGAAACGCTATGAAGCCTTGGAAAATCGGCGGCTCGTTCATAGCCGAGCGAACCGGAACAAATCAAGCCTCTTGATCGTTGTTAAGCCGCTCTTGGACCAAGATTATCGCAGTGAACTGATGGAGATAATGCGTGTTGTCATTCGCAAACTCCGGGCGCTGGATAGACAGGAGGAGGCGAGGCGTTTCTTTGAGAAACAGCGGGATAAACTTCCTCGCAGTGATTACACTCTCCTTCAAGACAAGCTTTTTGGGAAAAGCAAGTCATAGTGAGTGTGAGCGTTGGCTGCTTCGGTGACATTGACGTTCTGAACGGTGATAGTGGGACTTATGGACTATGATCCGAGAAACATCGAGCTGGGTCGCAAGGCGCTGGCGTTTGGTTGGCTGAGCAATGAGCAGGCGAAGTGGTGCTTGGATGAAGCGACGCGACAGCGCCGAGCGCTGGTAGAAGTTGCGCATCAGGCGAATTTATTGACTGAGCAGCAGTGTGGGCAGCTCATGCAAGTCTTTACCGGGGTCGCCGAGCTAAGCCAGGACGGCCAAAACACCGTTCTTTCTGGTGATTTAGCGGTCACGGTCACTCCGGGTCCTCGGCCGAGTGGCAGTTCAGAATCTCAAACTGTGCAGAACCCTCCAAAGCAAATGCAAAGCGGGTCAGGGGCGATTTCCTCGACAGTGGGGAGTCAATCCCGACCAAGTGTCGGTGACATCTTTGACGATTATGAGATAACCCGATTGCTTGGAGAAGGCGGGATGGGGGCGGTCTTTGCC
The DNA here is from genome assembly GCA_029210225.1 of Planctomycetota bacterium. Lineage (GTDB taxonomy): Bacteria > Planctomycetota > J058 > J058 > JARGOJ01 > JARGOJ01. The sequence continues at coordinate 691 of JARGOJ010000539.1, read as the reverse complement.
GCTAAGCAGGGCCATGGAGAGTATGCACTTAAAGTGATCACCTGCGATGACTTCTCGGCCATTGCTCGGTTTGAGCGGGAAGCGACCGCCGTTGCTGCTGTCGATAATCACCCCAATGTTGTGAAGATTCATAAATATGGGAGCTTCAATGGGATGCCCTATTTAGTCTTCGACATGATTGACGGGAAATCTCTCGATCACGACATTCAGCCTGGTGAGCCTTATGGAATTGAAAAGTCGGTTTCAATTGTGCAGACCATTGCTGAGGCCCTGGACTATTGCCACAATAAAGGTGTTCTCCATCGCGATATTAAACCGGCGAATGTTCTGATTCGAAAAGATGGTAAGCCTTTTTTGACAGACTTTGGCTTAGCGAAATCGGAAGACAGTGAATCCCTTACTCAAACCTCTGACTTCCTCGGTACTCCAAACTATATGGCCCCAGAGCAAGCGGCCTCAGAGAATGACAAAGTGGGCCCGTGCAGCGACATCTGGGCCGTAGGGGCGATTCTTTACGAGCTGGTCACGGGCTATAAGCCGTTCCCCGGGTCGACGCTCATGATGATCGTGAACGCCATTCTCTTTCGTGATCCCATTGATCCTCGGAAGCACAATGAAACGCTGTCCGAAGATCTTGAGACGATCATTCTCCAATGCCTCAATAAGGACATTGAAAAGAGATACCCCACGG
>JARGOJ010000538.1:2237-6337 GCA_029210225.1 Planctomycetota bacterium | reverse complement strand
GATGCAGAGTCTGTTGCTTGGGAAGCTGTGTCGGTGATAGTTGAAATTACAGTCGACCTATCTCTGTGTGTGGATGAAATTGCTTGGAACGCTTAAATCTGATCAGCCATGTCCAAGTCCAGGGCTCATTTTTTTATTCCGGGCGCACCCACCTCTCTGTTGAGTCGCCGATCATGAAAAACAGTCAATCATTTTTAGCGCGATGAATCACTGGATTATAGCGGCTCGGAGGCGCTTGGCGAACAAAACAATTTGAATGTCTCTTGACCTTAGAAAGAAGTCTGCTAGACTTCCATTCCTCGACGCGGGGTAGAGCAGTCAGGTAGCTCGTCGGGCTCATAACCCGGAGGCCGCAGGTTCGAATCCTGCCTCCGCTAATTTCAAAAGCTTGGATTAAATATCCAAGCTTTTGTCATTTTTTCTCCCTGCTATACTTCATAACTTATGACATTGGAAATTCGTCAACGATCCATCCGGTTCGTTCGAAGGCATGAGTTTCTCGATCCCTTAAGGGCTATCTAAAAGTATGGCAAAGACCGAGGACGAGCTCCGCGCTCGCATTGACGCGCTTGAAGCCGAGAAGGCTGAATTACAAGACGCGCTAAAAATTGCGAAGCAGCGCTTTGAACAAGAGAAGACGGTCGCTGAGCAACAAATTCAAAGCGAACAATACATCGCTGAGTCGATCCTAGAAAGCCTCCCCGGAATCTTCTATCTCTACAACGAGAAGGGTAACTTACTCCGGTGGAATAAGCGCCTGGCAGAGGTGACAGGATACGGCGGCGGCGAGTTGGAAAACTTCAAGGTCCTTGATTTCTTCCCAAACGCCAAAGACGAAGCCTTGATCGTTGAGTGCATGCAAAACTCCCTCGCTCATGGTCAGTCGACGACGGAGGCCTATCTCACCACCAAGCAAGGCGCGACAATTCCGTTCTTCTTTTCAAGTAAGCGCTTTCGCCAGGATGGTCAAACATACCTCTGTGGGCTCGGCTACGACTTGTCCGAGCGTTACGTTGATCGGAACGCTCTCAGAGCCAGCGAGGAGAGATATAAGAGCCTCATAGAGACGATGAACGAAGGCCTCATTGTTCGAGATCGCAATGGCTCCATCACCTACGTCAATGGTCAACTCTGTCGGATGCTTGGGTTCAAGCGCCATGAGCTGCTAGAGAAAAACATGTCCTCCTTTCTCAGTGAGACCAACCTAGTCATCATGAGGACGAAATTGAGCCAAAGCCGAGATGGGAATCTTGGGGCCTATGAGATCGACTGGAAGACAAAGCAGGGCAAGCGGGTTCCCACATTAGTCTCTGAACAATTGCTCTTCGATGATAAGTATCAATACAACGGCAGCATCGCGATCATCACCGATATTACAAACCGGAAGCTACTTGAAGAGCAGCTCCGCCAGTCCCAAAAAATGGAGGCGGTTGGATTGTTGGCTGGGGGAATCGCCCACGACTTTAACAACTTGTTAACCGGCATTATTGGCTACTCCGAGCTGACCCTCATGAAAATTGGGCCTCACGATCCTTTGCTCGATGATGTCGGGCGCATCCTCAACGCCGGCAAGCGCGCCCGCGATTTGACCCAGCAGCTCCTCGCCTTCTCCCGCAAGCAAATCCTTCGAATTCAGGTGACCAACCTCAACGAGATTGTCTTGAAGATCGAGAAGATTCTACGTCGCATTATCGGCGAGGATATCAAGCTAGAGACTCGCCTTGAGAAGGACCTTTGGTCCGTCAAAGCTGACACCGCGCAAATCGAGCAGATTCTCATGAACCTCGCCGTCAATGCCCGGGACGCGATGCGGACCGGAGGTCAGCTGATCATTGAGACCAAGAACACCGCGATCGATATGACCAAGGCCCAACGCTTTCACAATATTCGAGCTGGATCCTACGTGACCCTCTCGGTTCGGGATAACGGCTGTGGTATGAGCGACGAGACCGTCCAGCGGATTTTTGAACCCTTCTTCACCACGAAGGACTTTGGCAAAGGGACCGGCCTGGGTTTGTCGACCGTCTATGGGATCGTTCGTCAGCATGACGGGCACATTCATGTGGAGTCCAAGGTCGATGAGGGGACGAGCTTCGAAGTTTATCTGCCCGGTTCTAAGGATCGCCCCTCGGATCACTTAAAAGTGATCGAGTCGAGCGTGAAGGAGAGCAAGGGAGAGTGTATCCTCGTTGTGGAGGACGAAGAGCTGGTTCGAAAATTGGCGTGTCGAATCCTTGGGGCTCACAAATACAAAGTTCTTCAAGCGGCGAATGCGACGGACGCCTTGGCCTTGGCCTTCGAACATGAGGCAAAGATCGATTTGCTGCTGACGGATGTTGTCATGCCTGGCTTGAGCGGCCGAGAGCTTTACGAGGAGCTATCGCGGCAACGACCAGAGACTAAGGTCATTTATATGTCGGGATACACTCGCAATTTCATAGACCCCCATGGTGTCCTCGACCCAGATATTCCTTTCCTCCAAAAGCCTCTAACCATCGACTCCCTGACTCGTAAAGTGCGGGAAATCCTCGATTCGGGCTCCTGATCCTGACGTTTTTTCTAAACATGAGATTAATTCTCAGGTGTTCTTCGGGAGGCCTTGAGTTCTAAGTCCTTTGTTGGTAGTTGTTTAGTGCTTGTTTCGGTGATTGGCTTGACCCTTGCTATCTAGCTCGGCAACGACTTTAGCAAAGGAAATAAATCATGTTAAACCGCTCCTCTCAGAAGAAACTAGCTCTTAGCATCACGACCGCGGTCGCGCTCTTTATCTTGATTAGCTCGGCGGTGAGAACTGTCTACGTCGAGGGCAGCGAGCGAGTTGTCTGGCAGACCATGTCCGGGGTCTCGGAGGATCTCGGCGAACCGGGCCTTCACTTCTACTTTGGCTGGACCACAACACCCCATAAATACTACACCGGTAGCGATACGTTCATTATTGACGACAAGACTGTCAGCGCCCAAAACGATTACATGAGCAGTAAAGAGAAGGCGTTCAATCAGCCCGATGCCAAGCCCGTCATTGTTCCTGTTCAAATGGATCATCTGAGCCCTGCAGAGATCCTCGCGGGGAAGACGACTGGGCCGACGAATATCACTCTGGCTTGCGTGATGCAGTTTCACCTTCAGCCAAAAAGTCTGATCGATCTCCATAACGATAAGACAGAGTCGTACCGTACGACCTTCATTAAGGAGATTCTGATTAATGAGCTGATTGAGCAAACCACTGTCTTGGATGCTCGCGCTGTCTACCAAGGTTCCGGCCGAGTCAATCTGCAGAAGCGCATCCAATCGCAGCTGCAAAACTCTGAGCGCTTCAAGCGATATGGAGTTGAGGTCGAGAAGTTTGTGATTCGCGAAATCAACATCCAGGATCAGACCTTCCTTGAGAAGATCAAAGAGGAAGCTCGCGCTGAGCAGAATCGTAAAACCGCAGTGAAGAATGAGATCGCCTTTCAAGCCGAGGCCAAGTCAGCCAAAGCGGAGGCTCTGGCCGAGCAGAACCGTCGCATTGTCGAGGCGGATACAAAGAAGAAGGAGCGTATCGCGAAGGCTGAGGGTGACAAGCAAGAGCAAATCTTGGCGGCGGAAGCAGCAGCGGAGAAGGTTAAGTTGGCCGCTTCAGCGGACGCCGAGCGCATTAAGATCGGGGCAGCAGCTCAGAAGGCCAAGGATCAGTTGGAAGGAGAAGGTCTGAAGCTGAGGAAGGTTGCGGAGGCGGAAGGAGTTCTCGCTCTCGGTAAAGCTGAGGCAGCCGCGAAGAAGCTCTTGCTGAACTCTTACGTCGGCGAGGGAGGCCAGCGCTTCGCTCAGGTCGAGATCTCGAAGGCTATGGGGAGTGGGATCGAGAAGATCTACTACGTCCCGGAGAGCTTTAGCCTGACGGCGATTTCCAAGGACTTCAACAACGCGTTGGCGATTGGCTTGCCAGCGGCGAAGAAGAAGGCTCCTGCGCCCGCCAAGGCTCAAGTGAAAGGCTCTAGCCAACACGCCAAGCGTTAGGCCTTAACGGAGCCTGTGAGTCTTTGAATGAGAGAGGCTGCCTGAAGAACGTTGGTTCTTTGGCAGCCTCTCTCTTTTTTTCGTTTTCAAGGTCGCTTTGA
>JARGOJ010000538.1:0-2227 GCA_029210225.1 Planctomycetota bacterium | reverse complement strand
AACGGAAGCGGTAGGGATAGAAGAAGAGCGGGCTTCCCACATCTCGACCGAGGCGACCTTCGCGGTTCCAGAAGCAGGCGTGGTTTTCGTGATCCTTGCCGCTATCGGCGACGTAGCTTCCGCCACGATTTTCAAAGGGGAACTGGAAGGGGTCATCGCGAATATCAAAGGCTTGCAAGCGACCGACGGGCTTCTTTGTGTAGTTCATGATGGGATAGTTGAAGTCTTGGGTGAAGTCGCGACGCCCGTCAATTCTCCGAAATCCGTAGACGGTGTGTGAGTTGGGAACGCCAATGTCCTCGCGGCCAAAGCGTGCGCCAAACCATGGGAAGTTATAGCGGAACTCGACGCGAGCGACCCGTTTCTCAATGTTTGTGCCATTTCCCTCAGTGTTCATGAGGAAGCTCTGGGCCAGGCGCTTAGCTTCGTTGGAGCCTCTCTGAGCCTGAAGGCCCTTTGCGATTTCGGGGATGTTGTTGTCTCGCTGAACGCTAACGGACGCACGTCCGAGAGCATTCATGCGGCCTTTGACAAAGCGTCCGAAGAAGGTGTTGTTGACCTCTACGGGGCTCGCGTTCGGGCTAGCCCAGGCCGAGTTGGGCGGGCTCCAGGCATACCAGCGGGATGCCTCGACGACTTGCTGGCGAATGATCATGAGGTGCCCCATGTAAATCATCACCACGAAGAGCAGCAAATACACGGGGAGCAAGACAACGAACTCAGCCATAGCCTGGGCATCTTCTTCAAAGATGAGGCGCTTGAATGAGAACTCCCGATCTTCGAGGGGGACCGTGTTCTCGCTTGGATCGGAGTCGATATTTGGATTATCTAAGCTCATGGTGGCTCCGATCAGTGGTTAATGTTTGCTTGAAGCGGCGGCGTAAAGCTCAACTGCTCTTTAAGTTTCTGGGCGATCTTCTGGCCCTCGGCATCCGGCCCTCCATCGGGGCTTGTCTGCCAGAGGTTTTGAGTCAGCAATTGATTGAGCCCAGCAGCTCCTGAGTTGTTTCCACCATTCACCGCGGGTCCATAGCTGGCGAGGTTCATGGGGGCGAGGCGAGCTGAGAAATAAGTCTCCTTGCTCAAGTAGTTGTTCTCAAAGATCTTCTCTGGTCCGAGGGCTGAGTTCTTCAACTGACGGAGCCAGGTTCCCTGGTCGCCCTTAATATCAATACGCTTCACGGTGGGGTGGGAGGTGTCGACGTAGAGTCCCATTCGAGCGGAGGCTGTTCCAATCATGCCCCAACCGGGGATGGGAAAGAGCGCGCCGAGCATAGTCGGGCGAGACTTGCGGTGAACCGCCACGTTGATTCCGTGATTGATAATGTTCTCTGTCAAGACAAGGGGCTGGCGAGCTTGGATCGCGGCGCGACCTTCAGACCGCGGGTAGAGCTCCCGGAGATTTCTAGGAACAGTGTGAGGGCCCATATCGAGGTTGCCGTAGTCTTCGTTGACGAAGCGCTCCGTGACTCGAATGTCTGGGTAGTCGAGAGGAGAGGTCGAGTCGGTGGCGAAGCAGGTGGGGCAGGTTATTTTCTCGTGGTGCTCCCAGTCAAGACGAACAGCCTTGTCAACGGCGAAGATATGAACGCGGGGGTCAACTCCGGGGGGCATGATCATGTAGTAGTCGTCGAAGGCGTTGCCGTGACCACCAAAGTGAGTCTCAGTTTTCGGTGGCTCTTGAAGGAATGGGTCGACCACAAGGTGATCGTGGGAGCCATGCCAGTGTCCATTGGGGCTGCCCTTAACGAAGGGGCCCATGAGTGGAGAGCCTTTGTGTGTGGGGCGGTCTCCGCCACCGTGACGGACGTCGTGGCGGTTCCAGCAGATTCGCACCTGAAAGAAGCCGTCCGCGCCTTTGGAGCGTCCATGAAGGGGTGAATACCATTCGGTGGGAAGCTCCATAGGGGTTCTATAGAGGACCGGCTTGTCCTGGTATCGCTCGGTGAAGGCCAGGAGAAACTTGGAGTCTCCTGGAACCCCCGCGATGTCGCGGCTTAGGTCTCCGACTTTGAGCAGGCTGTTCTTGCCTCCGATGAAGAAGTCGTCGTTGAGGGGAGGGAAGATGGCGACTCGTTCGGCGCCGTTGGCTTTGGCCACATTAAATATGACCTCTTTCATGATCCTTGGGGTGGCGCGAGCTATGAGGCGCTCCGTTTCGGCTAGGGTCTCAATCCAGTCGAGGCCCCTGGGGATGAGTCGCTCTGCGCGCTCACGGATTTTTTTG
>JARGOJ010000537.1 GCA_029210225.1 Planctomycetota bacterium | reverse complement strand
GAGAGGATGAATCCACTAAGGTGACCCGTGGCTTCATCCTCTCTCCTTTTTTTCCTTTTGAAAATTGAACTGTCCGTGAGAGTTAAGACTCAAGCCGATCTAAGGCCCAACGTGCGTGGACCTGGACAGCCTCGGCAGGATAACTTAGCGCGTCCTCTAAATGTGCTTTGAAGGCCTTGTCTCCAGTGTTCCCCATAGCTGTCACGATGTTGCGGATCAGGCCCTTTTTGCCAACTCGCGTCGCCGCTGTTCCTCGGGTTAACTTCTTAAACGATGCCAAGGCGGCCTCGAAGAGCTCTGTCAGGGGACCAGGACCCCAGTGCTTCTCTTGAAAGTCGAGCCCTTGCTCTGGTGTGGCGAAGGAGTTCCACGGACAAACAGTTTGGCAGATATCGCAGCCGAAAATGTGAGGGCCAGCCAGAGACCTGAGAGATTCATCCCAGACGCCTCGATGTTCAATTGTTAGATAGGACAAGCAGCGGCGGGCATCAAGCTCGTAGGGACTGACGAGGGCATCGGTTGGGCAAGCTTCAAGGCAGCGCTGGCACGATCCGCAATGGTCGGTGGTCGGAGTGTCAGGGTCGATTTCTAAATCGAGGGCTAAGCCACCAAGGAAGAAGAAGGATCCTCGACCTTGTTCTATGACACAGGCGTTCTTTCCATACCAACCAAGGCCTGCTGCCTTTGCGTAAGCGCGTTCTATCAATGGCGCGGTATCAACGAAGGGTCGGGTTTGAGGCGAGCGATCTAGGATCTCGCCGATTCTCTCGGCTAGTTTTAACAGTCGGTCTTTGATGACCTTGTGATAGTCGGGTCCTCGGGCATAGCTTGAAACATAGGCTTCCCCGGCGAGCAAGTCGGGGATGAACGGCGCTGGCTGATAATCGAGGGTGACCATGAGCACTGATTTGGCCCCAGGCATGACCGTCTCCGCGTTGCTGCGATCAATTCCAGGCTTTGACATGTAAGACATTGAGCCGTGACGGTCTTTCTCAAGCCAGCCAGCGAGGCGGTCCGATTCAATCGTTGGAAGTTGGCTCGGAGCAAAGCCCGCGCTTGAGAAACCAAGTTCCAAGGCGGCGGCGCGCAGGGCATCTTTCAGAGAATCGGAGTTCATCCTCACTCTTTCAATGCGTTGAGCGGGCAGATTTCCCGTGGAGTGACCGACTCTAACTCATCTATTTCAGCCAGGAGAGCCTCTTTGTTCTTCGTTTTTGCGATGAGACCACGACCATCTTTATTGAGGAACTGGGCGAAGTAAAAGAAGGCATACTTTCGCGCATAGCGGAGCGCGTTTTTGGTTTTTAGGCATTCGAAGAGGCTGTTGATGTGTTCGTCGTAGACCTCGCGGATCTCGTGATAGTTGGGAAAGGGCAAGGTTTCCCCGGTTAGCAGCGCGTGTTGAATGCGCTTGAAGATCCACGGGTTACCCACAGAGGCGCGGCCAATCATAATGGCGTCGGCGCCGGTGTTTTTGAAGAGGCTTAAGGCGGTCTCAACGTCCTTTACGTCGCCGTTCGCGATAAAGGGGATATCAGGGACGGCCTCACGAGTTTTGCGAATGATCTCGTGGTCATTCACGGTTCGATACCAACCAAGCTTCGAGCGACCATGGACGCAGACGGACGCGGCGCCATTGTCGACGGCGATACGAGCGACTTCAGGAGAGCTTGGGTCCTCGTCGCTCCATCCGGAGCGCATCTTCACTGTGACAGGACAATCAAGGGCTTTGACGAGAGCGTCAATGAGAATGCCGACCTTCTTAGGTTCTTGCATCATCGCGGCGCCTCGACCCTTGGCGCATTCCTTTTTAAGGGGGCAGCCGAAGTTGATGTCGATCATGTGGAAGCCCAGGTCACGGAGTCGGGAGGCAGCGCGGATGGCGAGCTCTGGTTCTCGCGCCGAGATTTGCGCCGCTACAGGATACTCACCTTTCTCCAAGGCAAGCTCCCGGAGGAGAGACTTACTTGGGCGAATGAGCATCTCTGGTTTGATCATCTCTGTGGTACAGAGGGCCGAGCCGAAGCGACGGAGGATGCGCCGCAGGGGTGGTTCGTTATAGCCGATCATAGGGGCCATGAAGACGCGGCTCGGGAGGGGGATCCCTCCAATTTCGAGGCCGGGCTTATCGTGGAAAATTCCCTGTTTTGTGGGGCTTTGCGACGAGATCATGCTTCTTCTGAGAGTCCATATCGGCTGGCGAGGCCATGTTTGCGGAGGCGATAGTAAAGGGTGCTGCGGTTGATTCCAAGCTCACGGGCGGCTTTTGCCTTACTGCCCTTGGCCTCTTCCATGGCGCGGATGAGTTCTTCTTTTTCGAGGCGTTTGAGACTCTCTGGAAGAGGAACATCCGCAGCCGGAGCTGGCGTTGCTGCGCTTGTATGACCGGTGGCCTGGCTCTCTTCTTTGCGCATGGCGAAGGCGTAGGCATCGAGGAAGCGGAGGTCGTCGAGGGTGAGGGCGTCGCCACTGGCCAGAATGGTGGCGCGTTCGATGACGTTCTCAAGCTCTCGAACATTGCCAGGCCATGGGTAGTCTTGCAGGCGAGCGAGGGCGTCAGGTTCAATTTTTGAGAGGGCCTTGCCGGAGGCGCTGGCGTAGCGATTGAGGAAGAACTTCGCCAAGTTGGGGATGTCCTCAAGGCGGCGTCGCAAGGGAGGGAGTGAAATGGGGAAGACGCTGAGGCGGAAGAACAGGTCTTCACGGAAGGACTTCTCCTGCATCATCTCTTCAAGGTTGCGGTTGGTGGCGGCGATGACCCGCGCATCAATATTAATTGTCTTGGTGCCACCGAGGCGCTCGAAGGATTGTTCTTGGAGAACTCGGAGCAGCTTGACCTGGGTTGCCGGGCTCATGTCGCCGATTTCGTCGAGGAAGATGGTTCCTCCGTCGGCGAGTTCGAAGCGGCCTTTTCGCTGGGCGTGGGCTCCGGTGAAGGCGCCTTTCTCATGACCGAAGAGCTCGCTTTCGAGGAGAGTTTCGGGGATGGCGGCGCAGTTGACCTTGATCAGAGATTTCTTGGCCCGAGGGCTGGCGAGGTGCAGGGCTCTTGCAATCAGCTCTTTTCCAGTTCCGCTCTCGCCTCGGAGAAGGACAGTGGTTGGAGTGGGGGCGACCTTTGAGACCTCAGCCATGATGCCGGCGAGACCTTTTTCGGCGCCGATGACTTCGCTCCAATCATGTTCGATTTCGTGGCGAAGGTAGGTGTTGACCTGGCTAAGCTCCTCCATGAGCCGGCGATTTTCGGTTTCGAGGTGGAAGCGTTCAATGGCGCGGCGGATGGTGACTCGCATGTCTCCGGCATCCCAAGGCTTGACGATGTATCGGTAGATTTGCCCTTCGTTAATGCCTTTGAGGAGAAGCTCTGTTTCGGTGTAGGCGGTGAGCATGATGCGGATGGTGTGAGGGTGGGTGACCATGACTTCTTGGAGCAGCTGGAGGCCGGTCATGTTGGGCATGCGGTGGTCGGTGATCATCACCGGGATCTCTTGTTTGTCGAGGATCTCCAGGGCTTCAGCGCCGTTCGAGGCCAGGATGATGTTGAATTCACGTCGGAAGTTCAGCCGAAAAATCTCACGGTTATCGGCTTCATCATCGACGACGAGAATTGGGAACTGTTTGTAGTCCAGTTCTTTCATGGTTGACCTCATATTCATTGGCAATTCGCGGGCTATTTTACGAGCTTCGGGAGGGAAGGGGGATGAATGCTCAGTTTTTTTGTTCTGGAGTAGCGTTGCTAGCCCGAACATTTTCTTAACATGTTGAGCGGCATGGTGTATGATAACGGGCAGATTGAAAGTCGTATTTCCAGTAAGAGATGGGATGGATTTATGGTCGAAGTCCAAGACGAACTTCGCGAGGAAAGCGGATTGGCGCCGGGAGCGCTTCCAGAGGACCGTACGATTGAAGTGAGTTTGAGGCCAAAGCGCTTCAATGAATTTGTCGGGCAAAACAGGGTTAAAGAGAATCTTTCAATTTATGTCGAGGCGGCGAAGCGTCGTGGTGAGGCCCTCGACCATATTTTGTTTTCTGGCCTGCCGGGGCTCGGGAAAACGACGCTTGCTCATATCATCGGGGCAGAGATGGGGACGCGCCTTGTTTGTTCGAGTGGTCCGGTCTTGGAGAAGCCAGGTGATCTGGCGGGGTTGCTAACGAAGCTTCGAGATGGCGACTTGCTGTTTATTGATGAGATTCATCGCCTAAGTCGAGTTGTTGAGGAATTTCTTTATTCGGCGATGGAAGACTATGAGATCGACATCATTTTGGACACGGGTCCGGCGGCGCGGTCATTAAAATTGAAGTTGAAGCGCTTTACATTGATTGGGGCGACAACTCGCGAGGGTCTACTAAGCGCGCCGTTTCGGTCGCGATTTGGGGTGCGTGAGCGCTTGGACCCGTACCCAACTTCTGACTTGGAAAAGATAGTTGACCGTTCAGCGAAGTTGCTTGGTGTGCCGATTGAAAAGGAAGCCCGTCATCGTGTGGCTTCTTCAGCCCGTGGTACTCCTCGTATCGCGAACCGTTTCGTCCGGCGTCTAAGAGATGTTGCGGAGGTTCGTGGTCAGGGAGTGATAACCAATGAGGTTGCGGTGAAAGGGCTGGCGATGTTGGGTGTGGATGTGAACGGTCTGGAAGAGTTGGACCGGAACATACTCAGAACTCTGGCGAAGCACGGCGGGGGTCCTATGGGGCTAAAAACGCTTGCTGTGTCGGTCGGAGAAGAAGAACAGACGATCGAGGAGGTCTACGAGCCGTTTCTGATTCAAAAAGGATTGATTCTAAAGACGTCCCGGGGGCGAATACTTGCTGGACCGGGATATACGATTTTGGGCCTCAAGGTCCATCGAGAATCGGGGATTAATCAAGGCCATCTCTTTGGCGAGACTGTTCACAGTGATATTGATTCTGTGAATGTCGAGTTAGCCGAGGGGACGAGTTTCAGTGACGGTGAGAAAGAGCCTCCCTATTAATGAAAAGAGGTCTCCATGGAGACAGGACAAAACATTCGCTCAGAGCAGAGCCAGCCCGAGGAAAAGCCGACCATCTTTGGTCTGATTCGCGAGCGTTTTAACGCCCGCCATAAGCAGGTCGAGAAGCGTTTGCAGAGGGCGCCCTTTACGGTTGCTTCCAGCGGCCTCTGTTGCTTAGTTTTGCTCTCTGTCTTTTCCTGTATGGGGCCTCAACCCAAGTCGAATGACTCCGCGAATAAGCAGGCCAAGCGAACCTTCGATGGTGAGCCTTGGATTCGTGTCTTAATCGTCGAAAACGCGAAGTCGGCGGATATCGCTATTAAAGGTCTCTGCGCGATTCACACCGCCGATCCTAAGACTGGCAAAGTCACGGCTCACGCGCCGGTGAAGACCTTGGATGGCTTGGCCACCTCGACAGTGCGCCCGGACGGGGAGGCGGTCGTCATTGAGGGTCAGGCCCGCTATAGCGGCGCGATCGCCTTGCGTCCTCAGGGTCGTGACGCGATTACGGTGAACGGCAATCGCTTTCGCGGTGAATTAGTGATCAAGAGCACAAGCAAAGGTCTCAGACTGATCAATGAATTGCCCTTGGAAGATTATCTCTGCGGCGTGCTCGGGAAAGAGATGCCATTGAGCTTCCCAAAAGCGGCCTTAGAGGCCCAGGCCGTGGCGGCTCGCACATATGCGCTCTTTCACCTTCGCTCGAAGAAGGGCAAGGACCACGACGTTAAGAATGACACTCGCTCTCAAGTTTATGGTGGATTGGCCGCCGAGAACAAAACGGCTCGCGCTGTGATTGAGAAGACTCGGGGCATGGTCGCGAAATACAACGGCGAGATCTTTCAAACTTACTTTCACTCGACCTGTGGTGGGCTCACTGTTCCTGCGGCATGGATCTTCGGCGGCAAGGAGTTTCAGCCATTAAGTGGCGCGAAGTGTGGCCGCTGTATTAGTTCTAAATACTATCGCTGGGAGAAGAAGATGACCCAAAAGGAAATGCTTGTCTCATTGCGTAAGCGGGGCTTTAACATTGTCGCTCCTGTCTCTGAGATTAGCTTTGAGAATTGGGAAAAAGGTCGTTACAAGAAGTCGGTCATCATTAAGCACGCCGGCGGTTCTCTTACTATTCCCGCTGCTAAGTTCCGCTTCGCCGTGGGCATGCGCAGCACGGCTTTCTCCCTGACCAAGAACAGCGGCGGCCAGGTCGAATTCGAAGGCGAAGGCTGGGGTCATGGCGTTGGTTTGTGTCAGGTTGGCGCTAAGGGTTTCGCGAAAGAGGGATTGAACGGCGTTGGCATTATCGGCCACTTCTACCCAGGCGCAGAAGTCACTAAGATTTATTGAAGCGCGTCTCAAATACACTAAACGCAAAGAGGATTGAATGGGCCGGAGTG
>JARGOJ010000536.1 GCA_029210225.1 Planctomycetota bacterium | reverse complement strand
AGGTTCCGGCGAAGCCGGTGATTTGGACTTTTGTGTGACCGCTGGGCTTGAGTTGAGTCTTGAGGGTCTTCCATTCTCCGGCTTGGGCAGTGGCTGAGGAGAAGAGCGTGATGAGCAAGGTGAGGGAAAAAAGACGAGTCATTGGATTATTCCTGAATCGTTCAAAAAAGGATGGTTATCGTCGATGTGACGAGTTGAGAGTGTGCCAATATTCATAGGTCTGCGCAAGAATTTTTAGGCTTCGCAACGGTCTCTCGCTATGTATGCGCTGGACTCCGACGCTGGTGTCCAGATTTTGGCGCTCAGTGTTTTTGAGTGTATTCTCTAATTGTGATTGTTTCGGTGGAATTCGCCTTGATGTTTAGTTTGAGTGTCTTTGAAAAGGGGCCGAGAGTATAGGTGAGGACCAGTGGGCCAGCGGGCAAGGTGCTGGCGAGAGTGTCTCCAGCTTTCCACCGATATTTGAGGTTTTCCATGGAGGCTGGGTGTGCTTTGAATCGGAGCTTGTCGACAAGATCTTGTGGAATATCATATTTGATTTCTAGAGCGCCCACACCGCTCAATTGAATGGTTAGAGACTTGTCTTGAACATGGAATTGTGTTGAGGCAATTCCATGGTCCTCCGAGGCGACGTGTACCCAGCCCTCCTTGATGGCGATGTTTTGGAATGTATAGAGGCCCTTCGTATTGGATACGCCTTGTTCTCCACACACACCAGGGTAGGAGCTGGGACGGATAACCACGACTCCCTCGACCAACTGTAAGTCAGTATCAGTCAATTCTTGGGGAATGAAAATAGGCACACTCTGCGGCGCTAGGCCCAGTCCATGGAATGTTTGATCCTCGAATTCGCGTTTTTGACCGAGTGAGATGCTTGTGCCTTTCAAGGGTGTTCCGGCGCGGTCAATCACTTGGACAGTGACGTCTCTTGTTCTGTGTAAAACGATGTCGCTATCGCGAGAGATTGTCCCGCTGAACGTCGTGTAGCCTTTCGCAAATACATGAATTTGATTGACCTGTGAACTTTGCAAGACTGTCGGCAATTGAAAGCGTCCCCCTGCTCCTGTGACCAATAAGTTCACGAGAGGAAACGGAATCTGCTGAACTCTAGGGAGAGGGAACACATGGTCCCTCTTGAGCGACTCCTTTACTGTCAGTATGTTGGCCCTTCCTTGGCCGCCTATAGAGATAGGAACAAGCCCCATTCGTTTTTCTCGGGACATAAAGCCATAGAGCAAGCGTTGTATTCGACTGTGATTGTCAAGGTAGAGAAACTTTGAAGAAGTTAAGACGATTGCGTCGGGAATGCCTACACCGTGTGGGTCGACGACTCGCCCCTGATAAAGCTCTCTTTCCTCGATGTTCAATTCTAATTTGATAGCTCTGTTTTGCTTTGGGAGCCGGAATAGGTGAGCACTGGAAAAATTCCGTCGGTCTCGGCTGATGGCAAAGACGTAGTAAGCGTGGCCCGGTTGGCCTTTTAGCGATGCTGAAAAATAGCCAGTGACCTGGTCTTTGATAGGGAAAGTCGGAAATTGAGCTTCGGGAATGTCGTCTCCCTTCAGGGCCGAGCTTATATTTGTACTCAGTTGACGAAAGCTGGAGACAATAATCTCGGTCGATGAAAAATCGACGCCGCTGCGACTGTGGACGAAGCCTTCAATAGTGTAAGTGTGATCGACCTCAACCCTGGACGCTTCGCTCACTGTCACTGGAGGTTTCACCGGGCGAAGCCCAACATGGCTTGCTTTGCTCTGGGAAAGATTGTTCGGAATACTCTGAGACGACGCCGACCTACTTTGTTTGAGAAGGTTTGGAACAGCTTTCTTTTGGAGGGCTGCAGTCTTTGATTCTCGGGGGGGGGGCTTGTTGGCTTTGCTCTTCGTCGAAGAACAACAAGGTCAGTGTCAGGCATAGGAGGACAGTTCCCAATAACAAGACAACTGGCTTGGCGAACTTTTGGCTCATTGGAAGATCCTCTGTCGACTCTAGCTCTTCAGCTGTAGAATAGTGGATTGGTAGATATCTGTCGAATTGGATTCCAGTGGAGTGAGCATTGCCACAACATTTCCGTCGCGAGAGTCGTATTGCTCTGCTAATGAATGAGGAGAGAGAGTCTATTGCTTATCCGTGTATTCGGAAATTGTGATTGTTTGGGAGGCATTCGCCTTGATGTTTAGTTTTAGTGTCTTGGAAAAGGAACCAATGGTGTAGGTGAGGACCAGTGGGCCAGCGGGCAGGGTGTTGACCAAAGGGTTTCCGGGTTTCCAGTGATATCGGATGTTTTTCATAGATGCAGGATGAGCTTTGAAGTGAATCTTTTCGGATGAATCTTGAGGAATATTGTAGTTGAATTTAATAGCACCGACTCCGCCTAAACGAATGGTTAGAGACCTGTCTTTTTTGCTGAACTTGGTCAATGCAAATCCATGCTTGGCAGAGGTCGCTTGTATCCATCCTTCTTTAATTGCCAAATTTCTAAATTGAATGACTCCTTCTCTGTTTGTCAATTCGTAGATTGAATCCATGCCAGGGAAACATGTGGGATGGAAGACGATCTCTTCGTCGGTTGGTGCTGTTTCAATGACGGGTATCTCATCGAGCTCTGATAGGTCGAGGGTCGTTGAGTGGACTCCTTGATTGTGAAAGGTCATCAGACCGAAGTGTTTTTTCTTGTTGATCCCAACGTGAATGTTATCGAGAGCGTCTCCATTGTGATCGATGATCTTGACGGAGATGCTTCTTCTTTGTTGAAGGACAATGTCGCCGTGACTAGGCAAGGTTCCGCTGAACATCGTATACCCTTTGGCAAACACGTGAATTCGATTGCTTTGTGACGATTCCAAGACGGCGGGTAATTGAAAGCTTCCACTCACATTGGAAATTGCAAACTCGACCAAGGGAAGCGGAATCTGATTCACGTTGGGAACCGGATGGACATAGTCTTTCTGAGCAAGCTGGGATTGGGTCAGGACATGTGCGCCTGCTTGGCCACCGGGAGGGATTGGGATGAGGTGCAAGACGTCCTTACGAGACATGAAGCCGTATAGCAAGCGTTGGAGCGTGTTTAAATGACTCAGACCAAGAAATTCACTGGCTGCTATGACAATGGCGTCAGGAACACTAACGCCAAATTCATCGACGATTCGCCCACGAAAAACGTCTCGGCTTTCAATGTTGAGGTCGAATCCGACTTTTTTGCCTTGTGCCAAATTTGAGAAATTGAATGTGTGAACCTTCGAAAAACTCTGTCGATCTTTACTCACGGCGAGGACGAAATAGGACAAGTCAGGGTTGGCATTTAAGGAGAGTGAAAAGTAGCCGGTGACGAAGTCCTGAACCGGAAAGCTTAGGAATTGGGTATTGGGGATCTCCGATCCTCGTTTAGCTATCTCTAGGTCTTCGTAGAGTCTTGAGGACCTGACTACAATGATCTCAACCTTCGATAGATCAATGCCGCTGCGACTGTTGACAAAGCCATCGATGGCCCATTTTTGACCCTTCTCAACAGCTCTCGTCTCCTTTATCAAAGAGGTGGCCTTCTCTCTATTGAGGCTGGTCTTATTCGTTTTGGATGGAGACGCCGCATTTGGATTGACGTGGGGAGTGAACGAAGGAGATTGCTCGGTGAAAGGCTTAGTCGCTTTCTTTACCGAAGTAACGGTTTTTGCCTTTTGAAGTGGGCTATTGTCGCTTTGTTCGTCGTCCGAGACAAGCAGAATGAACGCGATGCTGAGCACGATTGTTCCAATAAATAGAATGAGTAGCTTTGCCAACTTGCGGTACATCGTTTTACCTTTTCTGAATATCAGCTCTGCTTGGATTGAATAGCTTATTGACGAAGAGCTGTCTAGGGGAGTTCAGTGGAGTGATACGAACTTCATGAGATTCCCTTAGACAGCGCGCATGGTCTGGACCACGAGTTAATAAGGTTTCTTCCCCGCGTATGGGTTAAAACCACCCTTAATATGTCCAGGGCCTGCACCCGCATTGGCTATTCTGACAAGGACTGTTTTTCCATTCTCAGTTGCTACGAAATCCTCATCTATGGGGGTGTAAATTTTCTTTTTGTTTACTATGTTGAATGTGTAGGCCATTTGAACGTGCCACTCTACAAACTTGGACGTGCGAGTCGAAGTTTCGTGAGTTTTCACGGAGTTAGGGTTGTCAAACGCTTGTCCATTGAAGCGAACGCGCACATATTCCCTGAAATCAGCATATTGAAAGACCGATAGCTTTAATTGCGCGCGGATTCTGGGATAAGGAGCATCAATGGAAGCGATGTATCCCTCTTTGGGAGAGTTATCCTCATCATTGTTGTGGGCATCATCGTTAGGTTGCTCTTTGCTCCAGGTGACTGGCTTGGTTAAGTTCCAGCCACCATTGTCGAGATTGGCTCCCCCAATTCCGTTTTTCTGCCTGGTGATATCAAAGACGACCCCAGGTATCTTGTCGACGTTCTTAGGTGAAATGGAAAATCGGAATCCTACTCGATTGGAACATTGGAGTAGAATCGCTCCAGCTCCATTCCTTACGAGTTGCTGCTTTGGACCATAGTTCGAGTTAAACGTAATGTTCTTAAAGGTCTTTAACATCGTGGGATCGTCAATATGCTCAAATGGCTTGTCTAGGGGCGTGACAACGCCAGCCTTTGTCGCTGCAGTCTTATGCTGAAACTTTTCTTTTGTGACCCACATGAAAGTGAGCGAAATCCTATCAAAGGCCGCTGTCTCTGATTTCTTGCCAAGATAGCCTTTTACAAAGTCCGATTTAATGTCTGCGCTGACGCCAACTCCCTCAATGTAGAGGATCTTAGGTGATTTAGTTACATCAGCGATTGGAATATGAAGGCCTAAAAATGGTGTCTTCTTCGCTCTATCTTGCCAGAGCTTTACATTCTTTGAATGTTCCAGTGTGACGCCACTGAAACCATGTTTAGGCGGCAGCTTGACCTGGATCTGGAGCTTCATCAAATCTGGATCATCTCCCTCTTTCCTCAACGCGTTGGCGTTGTACACTGTCACGGCTCCTCTTTTCTGGTCCTCCCAATCTTCGGCAATCGCAGTATTGGCCTCGCCGCTGGAGAGACCGTCCCAACAAGTCAAATTGATTTGTCCTACTTTAGGAGCGATTGGCGCTCCATAAAACTCCACCTTTTGTTCGCCAGTCTCTTCTTCTTGTTTTTCGCCCTCTTCTTTCTCGGGGCGCTTTTCGTCTTGAGCATAGGAGAGTGTTGGCGTGGAAGCGAATCCAATCGCGACTAAAAATACCAGGAAATCCTTACGTTTCATAATCTTAGCGTCCTAATCATTGCATTCTTTGAGAAGATTCACCCACGCTTTTGAAGCAGTTGGCGCAAGTAACTAATAAGTGATGCCTCTTGTCGGGCTGCTCTAAACAACCCTCACAAGCAACGCCCTGGCCCTAAGCAATGCTCGGACCAATCTCAGAGATTTCCCCGACTGGCGTGTTTGTAGGGGAAAGGAGGAGATTGGGGAACTTTGGGAAAGACTGATCTGTCGCAATGCTGTCGCGTTGTGCGACGTCTTGTCGCGTTGTGCGACAGGCCTGCGACAAAAGTGATAATCTTCCTCTTCTTTGATGAGGACCCGGGAAAGTTTTGAGGCCTTGTTCCGGGGCGGAATGAAATTGGGAATGAGTCCTTGGTGTATGTGGAGAAGGAGAGCGTGAGCTTTTTTGGACGGGGTGTCTCGAAGGAGGAGCTTGGGTATACTGTTGGAAATAGAACTTAGAGAAAGAGACCCATGTTCGATCCTAAATACCTTGTCTTCCTTGTCCCTGCTCTCAGCGTCGGTTGCGCCAACCCCACATGGAATCGCAAAGTTGAGCGCTGGGGGAGCCTTAAGGAAGTCCTAAGAAATGGTCAGACTGAAGGTCGCGTTAAGGTCTCTCAGTTCACACAGCAAGCTGGGACCGTCGGCTTGGGTGTTCTAAAAGAACTTAAGGGCGAAGTGACCATGGTCGGGGGCAAGGTTTGGGTTTCGACAGTTAAAGACGGGAAGGTTGTGACTGAGGCCGCCACCGTCGAATCGGATGGGGAAGCCGCGTTTCTCGTGGCCTCAAATGTCACCGCATGGAGAGACGTGACAATTGATGAAACTATTAATTTAGAAGGACTCCAGGAATTTATTGAGTCGAACTTATCAAAGACAGAACTCGCGGCAGCAAAGACCATCCCCTTCGTCGTCAGGGGCTCTTTTGACGAATTGAATGCCCATGTCGTCAATGGTGGTTGCCCCTTTGCCGCAGACGAAGCCCTTCGGAAAGAACCCGTTCGGGAAAAACGCGGGAAGGTCAATGGGACGCTGATAGGGTTTATCACCAGCCTCCCCCCAGGAACCCTGACT
>JARGOJ010000535.1 GCA_029210225.1 Planctomycetota bacterium | reverse complement strand
TGTCGATCAGGCCAAATTTTGTATTGGTCATGGCCGCTTTGACACCGCCACAGCCGTAGTGTCCACAAACAATGATGTGACGCACCTTAAGAATTTGAACAGAATATTGGAGAACGGAGAGCGCGCTCAAATCTGTCCCGTGAACGAGGTTGGCGATGTTTCTATGGACGAAGATGCTACCGGGGTCCAAGTCGGTGATCTGGGTGGCAGGGACGCGGCTGTCTGCGCAGCCAATCCACAGGTATTTGGGGCTTTGTTGCTCAGCGAGCACTTTGAAGAACTGACCATCTGTTTCAAGAACGCGCTTCGCCCAGTTTTGATTTTGATCAAGTATAGATTGTATTTCCGACATGGAAGGAAGCTCCTAGGTGATAAAGACCATTGATGCTTGGCGAAGCTTTTTTCTTCTCCAAGCGATTCTAAGTCAACTAAACTCGAAGTGAATTATTCGTCGATACCAGTCTGGGCGCAATTGTTTTTGAGACAGGATTATTCGAACAGACGCTCAGTTTTTTACAATGCGGGGTGTGGCGCGGTTTTTGCTTTTTTGTCTTGGCCGGGATTCTCTCTTTTGCGACTTTATGAAGACTCGCATAAAGGGGAGCATCAGTGTTTTCAAGGCAGTCGAGTCGATTTGTTGAAGTTTGAGGGTCCATAGACGCTCGATTTGAGCGGGCTGAAGGATCGATCCACCGAGTCTCCGAATCGTCCGTCGAATTCTCATGACAGCGGTCCATCGACCCTTGCCTGCGCTAATTTGGATGCAAATATCCCTAGGAACTGTGATGAAAAGCCCGAACCGTGAACCAAACTTCAAAGAGCAACTCCAATTGGAGTCCCAATTGGGTCACGAAATGAAACCGATAGTTGCGGAGGGTTGAATTGTGACCAGAAATCAAGGGAGCGGGACTGAAGTCATGTGCAAGGGGCGAGTCTTAGTCATCGATGACGACCCCAGCCTCTGCCAAACGATTGAATTGGACCTTTCCCAGAGAAATTATGAGGTTGTGTGGAAGGCAAGCTCTCGGGAGGGCCTTGAGGAGTTTCAGCGGAGTGATTTCGATGTCGTTTTAACGGATTTAAACATGCCAGAGTTAAATGGTCTGGAGCTCTGTCAAAAGTTTGTCGCCCTACGCCCGGACATACCGGTTTTGCTCATCACCGCGTTCGGTAGTTTTGAGACTGCGATCGAGGCCATTCGGGCTGGGGCGTACGACTTCATCACAAAGCCCGTTGAGTTTGATCTCTTGGAGATCGCCATAGCCAGAGCTGTTGGCCATCGCTCTCTGCTTGAACGCTTGGAGAGACTTGAACAAACCTTAGAAGACTCCAAGCAATTCGAATCGTTGTTGGGGGAGAGCGCAAAGATGCTTTTCTTGTTCGATCAACTCCATAGAGTCGCGCCGAGCGATGTTTCGGTCCTCATCTCGGGGGAGAGTGGAACCGGGAAGGAGCTTGTCGCCAATGCGATCCATAATCGGAGTCAACGGGCGAATGGCCCCTTTGTCGCCATCAATTGCGCGGCCCTTCCTGCCTCTTTACTGGAGAGCGAACTCTTTGGGCACGAGAAGGGATCGTTCACGGGAGCGACGACTTCTAAGAAGGGGCTCTTCTCACAGGCGAACGGCGGAACCATTTTTCTTGACGAGATCGGTGAGTTTCCGGTCGAACTGCAGGCGACGCTTCTCCGAGCCCTAGCCGAGCGACGCGCCCGCCCCATCGGTGGCAGTAAAGAATACCGCTTTGATGTCAGAGTTTTGTCCGCAACAAATCGAGATTTGGAATTAGAAATTGAAGAAGGCCGATTTCGGGAAGATCTGTTCTTCCGGCTCAATGTCATTCAGTTAACCCTCCCGCCGCTTAGGTCTAGAGGCACTGATATATTGCTTCTTGCTCAACATTTCCTAAACTTACTGAGTCGAAAACATCATCGAAGCGTGATGAGTTTTACCCAGCCTGTGGCGCGAAAGCTCCTCGACTATCACTGGCCCGGCAATGTTCGTGAGCTACGCAACACAATTGAACGAGCCCTCATCTTGACTCGTTTCGACAAGCTGACAGTCGACGATCTCCCAGATAAGATTCAAGCCTTCAAAAAGAGTCAGTGGCTGCTCCACGGCGCGGACCCATCAGAATTACTTCCAATGCGCGACATCGAAAAGCGATACATACTCCATGTGTTAAAGGAGACAAAAAATAATAAGTCCCTCGCGGCAAAAATGCTGGGTTTTGATAGGAAGACGCTCTATCGGAAGCTTGAGATCTACGATGTGAAATGACTCAAGTTTGTGCATCCTCGATTTCGTCGAGAGGCAGGAAGATAGTGAACTGGCTCCCATGACCCGGCTCACTCACGGCTTCGATCCAGCCCTGGTGCTCTTGAATGATTCCATAGGCAATGGAGAGTCCTAATCCCGTGCCTTCCCCGACGTCTTTAGTCGTGAAAAATGGTTCAAAAACTTGCCGAAGGTCGTCGCTTTGGATCCCCACCCCATCATCATTGACGGCGATGAAACCGTAGACTTGATCCTCTCCGCTTTGCTGTCCAGCGGGGCGTCCTAGTTTTCTCCCATACTCAACAGTAATGTGTCCTCCGACATCCACAGCATGAAATGCATTGACAAATAAATTGGTCAGCACTTGTTGGATTTGGCCTGTGTCCAGCATCAGACGGAGATCATTCAATTGAGAAGTCAAATCCAGCTGGAGTTTCTTTTTCCGCACGAGGGGATCAAGCAATTTGATTGTCTGTTCAATGAGAATCCGTAGCTCGGTTGCATGCCTCTTCGGCGTGCGGCTACGGGCGAAATCGAGGAGTTGTCTGATGATTCCAGTCATGCGATCGGACTGCTCTTTAATGATATGACTGCTCTCAATGATCAAATCGGGTGGGAGACTCCCTTTCGCGATAAGCCCTGCGCGGCCAGAAATGACGTTGAGGGGAGTGCCTAACTCATGAGCGATACCAGCGGCGAGGCGCCCTACAGTTTGCAGCCGATCAGTGTGTCTCAGTTGTTCGAGAGCGTCGATGTGCGCGTTGCTCTCCGCCTGAAGCTCGTCCCTTGCACGCACAATATGTTGACACATCTCATCAAGGGCGCTCGCTAGCTCACCCAGCTCGTCCTTAGCATGAACCAGAGCTTCCTGACGCATCTCTCCCGACGAGATCGCTCGAACTCTCTCCATAAGGCTTTGAAGAGGACGGCCAATCAATAGATAGCCAAACAGCGCAATGTAAATGGTTCCTAGCAAGACTAAGGAGGCTGTCAATACTTGTATTCGAGTGACGGTCGCATCATGGTATTCGTTCAGATAAGAGAGCGACTCCGAGACCTCTATGGCCCCTATGACTTGTTTGTTCTGTGTCAATGGAATGTAACTACAGTAGAGGCCGTTCCTTGAGTCGCGCTCTCGGGTCACTTGAACTTCTCGTCCTTCAGCGACGTCTGTTAGCTCCGATTGTGGAATGATTGGACGGAGCTTCGCCTCACATTCCGTCAGGAGAATGAGTCGTATCTTAACCGGGTTGTCTTCTCGATTTGCTTCAGAGATTAACTCAAGAGCAGAGTCGAGGCCATCTCTCTCCCAAGTGTGAAGAACGGGCTTGGCAATCGCTCGGCCGAAAACCGCCGCGTCTTTCTTCATATCTTGTTCGAAGAAGCTCACTTCCCTTTGCATCGAGAGATACCCATCAAAACAGAGGATGATGACGATTCCGAGGATGAAGATCGCGATCATCTTAATTGTGAGTTTCATGGAGACAGCCCTTATTCAAGGTATTGCTTTTCTCGACAGCGTTAACTTTGCGGCCAATTCTAGTTCTTAGAGCCCAAGAATCGCAAATCTTCTTCCAAAGACACAATGGCGGCCGACGATCGCCCGCTGCGCCTCCAAATCGACGTGTTGGAGGTTTAGAAAAACTTGAGCAGGTCGAACAGCCCTTTCAGGGAGCGGTGACCAGGCGACTGTAGACATTTGCCACAGTTGGGGTGATTCGCTACGAAACATCAAAGCAGCCATTCTTCAGAACCCATGTTTCTCGTTCTCATGGCTCTGGCATGACCTTTGCGAAAGCTGACCGAGTCACGATTGACAATCTTTGTTGCATTCAAAAAAGTTCCAGGTTTACGAAGAGGTTTTCAATGCCTAACGCTGCAACGAGTAAGAGCGGGACTATTGCCCAAGACGCTTTATCTGGGTTTCTCGTTTTTTTAATAGCCCTCCCATTGTGCCTTGGAATATCCGTTGCTAGTGGCTTCCCTCCCATTGCAGGCGTTTTTACAGCGATTGTCGGAGGCATACTCATCACCCACTGGGGAAGCGCTGCGCTCACTATCAAAGGCCCAGCCGCAGGACTGATTGTTATCACACTCGGAGCGGTCACTGAGCTTGGCATGGGAGACCCCATCGCGGGCTACCACAGAGCTTTAGCGGTCGGTGTGGTTGCAGCAGTCCTTCAGATCATTTTTGCGGTCGTTCGCGCTGGGGGCCTCGCGGCCATCATGCCGCCGACAATCGTTCACGGGATGTTGGCCGCGATTGGTGTCATTATTATCGCCAAGCAGGTCCCCGTCACCGTTGGATTTCAAGGCGCTGGAGGGGAACCCTTTGAGATGATCATGGAGATTCCTCACTATATCACCCACAGCAACCCCGAGATTTTCCTTATTGGAGGCCTCTCTCTTTTGCTCCTTGTCCTCTTTCCGTTGATTCCTATAAAGCTGTTCAAGAAGATTCCGCCTCCACTCGTCGTCGTGCTTACAGCCATTGCATTCACTCTCTATTTTGACCTCACCCACGAACATGACTACACTTTTTCTCACGAGTCTTTTCATGTCGGGCCCAATCTCTTGGTTCGTCTTCCCGGGCACATTTGGGAGGCGATTGCCCTTCCAGACTTCTCGATGATTCTCACTCCTGTTTCTTTGAAATACATAGTGATGTTTGCCCTGGTCGGGACCATTGAATCGCTCCTCTCTGTGCTTGCTGTTGACTCAATGGACCCTGAGAAGAGAGTCTCCAATCTCAATCGAGACCTTCTCGTGACCGGTATTGGCAACCTCGTTTGTGCGTGTTTAGGGGGCTTGCCGATGATTTCGGAGATTGTTCGAAGCAAAGCAAACATTGACGCAGGTGCAAAGAGCCGCTGGTCAAACTTCTTCCATGGCTTGTCCTTGTTGTTATTCGTTGCCTTGCTACCAAATGTCTTGCAATTGATTCCGCTTGCTGCTCTCGCCGCGATGTTGGTCGTCACCGGCTCCAGGCTTGCCTCACCCAAAGAATTCAAACACGCCTATGACTTGGGCAAAGATCAATTTGCGCTTTTCCTCACGACATTCATTGTGACTTTGGCAACAGATTTACTCATTGGAGTAGGGGCAGGGATCGCGTTAAAAATCGCAATTCACTTAGCCCGTGGCGCGAGCCTCAAAGATCTGTTCTCTACTCCGCTGAAGGCGACTCGCGATGGAAACACGTTGAATATCGATCTGGAGGGGCCTGTGGTCTTCACGAACCTGCTCTATCTTCGCCAGTCCTTTGAGCGAAATCTCAATCCAGACATTGAAGTCGTGAAGTTGAACTTCGAGAAAGCGACACTTATTGATCACACCGCGCTTAGCAAGATTAAGAGCAGCGCCGAGGAATGGCCGAATGCCAAGCTGGAATTGATCGGGCTGGAAGGCTTTCAGGCAAGCTCAGATCATCCAGAGGCGGCTCGTGTCGCCATTGCTGTGGGCGAAGGAGTTCACTGCAATGACTAAGTCTACGAATTGGGAGGCCTTGATTGAATCAGCAATCGAGGACGCGGCTCATCTTTTACCCGCACAAAAGCCGATTGAGAGCTTTGTTCACCACAATACACTTCATGCCTTTGAAGACCTCTCCTTCGCCGAGGCGGTCATCAAAGCGGGAGAAACATATGACGCCGAGCCCTACATGAAGGAAGAGGAGTTTTTGGCAGCCTATAAACGTGGTCGAATTCTCGATGTAGACCTTGACGCTGTCCTCGATCAGGAGGTCGAGGAGCAGCAGATAGCAAAGAGTCTCCCAATTAAGTCTCTAAAGAGCTTAGTTAAGAAACTCATGCTCTTCCCTTGGACCCATGAAGATGGTGGGACTCTCGATTGGCGCATCACTGAAACGAAGGTGCTGGAAAGCTACCCCGAGTTCATTTCACGAGACAGCTTTGAACGCCTCAGTGATTGTGGTCCAGCTAAATGGGTGCTTCCCAGGCTGTGGAAGCAGTGTCTGCACCATGGCTCTCAGTTGGCTTTGACGAAAAAGACCCCGCGAGATATTCGTGCGCGTGACCACATCCTGACTAAGACGGGGGTGGACATTGACGAGTATCTTCACCCATTTCTCATTCGTTGG
>JARGOJ010000534.1 GCA_029210225.1 Planctomycetota bacterium | reverse complement strand
ATCTTCTTGGCTTTTTCAAGCGGCCACTTGTTTGGATCGGCTTCGAGGCTTTTTTTGAGTTCTTCGAAGACCTTAATTCCCTGGCCCGCTTCGACTTTTAGACAGCGCTCAACACCCCATCGATCGTCGGATTTTTCGCGGCTTGCAATGCGACTCAGAATTTCTTTTCCGAAGTCGGGGCGAGCTGCAAAGAGGTCGAGGACCGTGGGTAAGAGGGCGGCATCTCCTAAGCGTTCGAGAAAGGCAGAAAGTAGCCGTTCGATGGCTTCTTTTCCTTCTGGGCTTTCGAGAATACTGGGGCTTAAGTCGCTGAGAGCCTTGAATAAAGGCGCCTCTCGACCACGTCCAGCTTTCCCCGATAGGGGGATTGGACGGGATTCCAGTTTATCTAGGGCTGTTAAAAACGTTGTAAGTTTTTTGTCGCTCATCCTGCCAGTCGGCTCCAAATTTGGTTGGATAGTGCGTTGCGATGGGCTTCCTCGAACTCGTTCTTAATGGAACAAGTTAGGTCGGATATTCCTACGATTTCAAGCGCTATTGTGAAAAGATCCAAGAGTCAAAGTTTCGAGTTACAAAGGTTCACGGGCGTTTGGCAATCGCTTTCGGGAAAAAGGGAAACAGTCATGAAAAATGGGTCCTTAGTCGTATTGATTGCGTTGCTTTGCTTCGGGGGGGCGGCCGATTTAGAGGCCGCAACGATTGTTCTCAAAAACGGGAAACAACTCTCGGGCAAAATATTGTCCAGGGATTCTAAGGGTATTCGAATCCAGACGGAAAATGGAATCAAAACTTTAGAACTTGCAGAAGTCAAAGAAATCCTCGACGAAGCGAACGACGCGCCAAAAGATGGTGAGCCGGACGAGCCCGAAGAGGCTGTCATTTCCCAAGAAGAATTTCGGGAAGCTTACGATAAAATCGCCCGGGATGATGCGGATGCTTACGTTGCACTCGGCGAAAAGGCCGAAGCAGCAGAGCTGACGACCTCAGCCCGTCAAGCTTTTCGTGCGGCTATCCGCGCCTTCCCCGACCACGAAGCAGCGCGAGCCAAGCTCGAATATGTGCGCTTCGCTGGGGAGTGGACCACCAAAGACAAGATGCTCCGAGAGCGAGGTCTTGTCCTCCGTGGCAATCGTTGGATGCCCGTAGACAGCACCGAGGGGACACCCGAGGTCATCGTTAAGCCCATCGCCAAAAAAGAGGAGGTGAAGAAGGCCGAAGCCAAGCCAGATAACCCTGACGCCTGGTACGACGACCACGAAACCATCGCCGAGTGGGAGAAAGCGCCCCTCGTTAAAAGTAAGAACTACATCATTCGCTCGAACATTAAGACTGAATACGCCAAGCGCTACGGCACCATGATGGATCGCTACTACGACCGCTTCAAATCTGTCTTCAAGAGCTTTATGCCTCGCGGTGGCAAGATTCCTCGTTGCGTGATTACGATCTATCCTGAGCAAAAGAAATTCATGGAACTTGAAAAGAAACCGCAAAACGTCGGTGGCTTTTACCGATTAGACACCCGCGTTGTTGTCACCTATCACGGTCGCTTTGGAAAATCCGGCACCACCAGAACGGTCCTCGTTCATGAAGGAACCCACCAGTTTCAGCACATCGTCCTCGGTGATAACTTCCGTAACTGTCCTGTTTGGCTCATCGAAGGCCTCGCGGTTCTCTTTGAAGGCGCCGAATGGAACCCAAAAACCAAAAAGGTCGACCTCGGCAAGATCCCCAAAGACCGCCTCACAACCATGAAGCGCGCCGTCAAAGACAAGAAGGTCATTCCTCTAAAAACGCTCTTCGGTGTTCGTCAGCAGGCCTTCACGGGCTTCCACTACGCTCACGCCTGGGCCATGATTTACCAGCTCGTTTATGGCGCGAAGAGCACGAAGCAACGGAAGACCAACGCCAAAATTATCTCCGAGCTCTTCGCCCTTGGAAAGAAGCGCCGCGTTCGCACACGGGATGTCATTAAGGTCTTCGGCGGAGACGCCGGGCTGGCCCAATACGAAGAAGAGTGGAAAAAGTGGATGGAAAAAGTCGACTATGATTTCAAGCCACGCTAATGCGCGTCTATCTCACAGGTTTTGAACCCTTTGGCTCCCATACCGTCAACGCATCCTGGGAAGCCGTCAAGGATTTCTCCTGGACCGAATCCAGGGCGAGGCTCCACAGCGAGCGATTGCCCGTCGACTACCGCGCTCTGCGGCAACACTTGCCCGAGCGCCTCAACACAATCAACCCCGATGTGATCTTGCACCTAGGTGTCATGGGTCCTCGGGGTTTTTTACGTCTTGAGCAACAAGCCAAAAACCACATCGGAGCAAGTCCAGATAACGCCGGCTTCTGCCCGGAAGACCGCATCATAGAGCCCTCAGGTCCTGAGTTCTTAAGGAGTTCTTTTCCACTGGAAACCGTTCTTGATCGATTTCGAAAACTAGGAATGGAGGGGCAGCTCTCCGACGACGCCGGGAGCTACCTCTGCAACTTTAGCTATTACTTGAGTTTGGATTGGGCCCAGAGAAGAAATGCTCTCGCCGCGTTCCTACATGTCCCCGTGTTGGGAGAGCCCTTCGCTGCAGCCGAACTTCAAGAGGCCATTCGCATATCGTTAGAGGTGGCGATCGAAGCAAAAAATGAGGCAGCGTCATAGTCCTAGTTGAGAACGGTGAAGAGCACGAAGACCCCGACGATGGCAAAAAAGACGAGCCCGACGGCGCCGACAAAAATCCAAAAGAGCAGGTCTTCGTTTGCCTGTCCCGGCACCTGAAGTAACTCATTGCACTTGGGGCAGTTCGTGAGTCCTCCTTTGAGAGACTCCCTGACGTAGAACACCGAATCGCAAACCGTGCACTCAATTCCGATATCACTCATCGTCGCGCCTTCTTTTGACTCTAGTTTTGGCGACCTTCAATTGCGCAAATCAATACCGCTGCGCCCAATCCTAAGCGCCGGTCGATCTCTTCCGGACCACCAAGAAAGTCGACCGTCAGCCGAGGCGCAAAGAAATTCCAGTTCTGCTCAAAGTGGGCCACTTCTTGACCACCAAATTGCATTGAGAATTCTTGCGGAATGATGGAGAGGATCTCGATCCATTTTCTCAGGGTCGCCAAGGCACCACCGAGTTCCTCTATTTTTCCGACGGGGTTGTCGTGCTCATCCAAGATCTCCCAGCTGTCTTTGAACAAGGTCGATTTGAGACCTTGGCGTCGCAGGGCACCGACCTTCTGGCGATTGACCGGGTCGTATATGTCGTAAGCGGCGCTAAAGTCCATGATCTGGCGCGCTTGGATGACGAGGAGCTCTCGGGAGCAATCGGGGGTTTCAAAGACGCGGATATCTTCTTTGAGCTTAAAAGCCTTTTGCTTGACGAAACCCACCATGGCGTCAGCGCCATCGTAGATATAGAACTTCTGGCCTAAGAAATTAAAGATCTTACGGCGAATGTAATATTGGCTTTTTGAGAAAACGACATCACCCATGAATGGATCCTTGCTAAGTCATTGATTGGTCGATCACCAAAGCCGGGGAGGCTTTGATTGTCACAAGTTATGAGACAGATATTCGTTTTGCCAGACGCTCAAAGGTCGCCTTCGGGTGCCTTCGACTTACGAACTTTTCGGACAAAGTCTTCGAGTCTTTTTATCTCGTTTTGCTCAAGGGACATGAAATGGCAATGCAGCCTCACTAAACCTTGAGAGTAAGGGGTGACATCGAGGATCTCGGCTTGAACGCTTTGTAGCGCGGTCGATCCAGGAAGCGGCAGAGTCAGTGTGAGAACGGTTTTCAGGGGGATGAGCGACTCACTCGCCAAGGCGATACCGCTTCTCGATAGGTCGAGGGTCGACACTTGCATCTCCCGGGACTCTTCGCCGTCTTGCCAGTGAATAGTGAGCTCTCCCTCGTAGCGAATTCGCTGATCTCCACGCTTCTCACGAATAATAAAGCGGCCGTGGTCGAGGCTGATGAGGCCATCCCTGTCTATATTTAGGGTCGTTTGAAAGCGATATTTGTCCCCATCATGACTAAATCGACACCAATATTCTCCCTTGTTGAGGGTGAGATCTTTATCGGAGAGACGACCCGAAATTACGAGGTCGTTGATCTGTTCGACTTTCATCGCGATGCTGTCGGGGGAGTTCGAGTTCTCTAAGTCGGGGTGGGTCTGGGTCAGGTGAAGCAGAGCACCGACCCGAAGCTCGCGAGAGCTGATGACCTGATCTTCAACTCCCGGTAACAGCGGGAGTCCGACGCGTAAGGCGCGCATCTGGTTAAGCCAGGACTCGCGATGAGAGTGGGTGTCAAAGCCAGGTCGTTGGACAAGTTGAGAAACCCAAGTCTCGAAGAACAGTCGGTTCTCTAAGACCTCGGTGGGATGGTGAGGATGATTCTCCAGCGCCCAGGCCTGCAACAGCTGACGGAGATTCGGGCGGATTTTTAGTTGATCCAAGCGCGCTTCAAAGTCGCCCCACTCGGCGATAAAGAAGCGGCGCACTCGGCCTCCAGCGCCTAGAACGTCGAATATATTCTCGAAGAATCGGTAGAAGATTGCCGCCGCGACGACCGCGAGTCCCACCGCGATGGCCCGATCTAATTCTTCAGGCATGGTGAGTAAGGGGAAAGATTGATAAAGACTATTCATCGTTTCTCGACCAAGAATCCGGGGGATTGCGGAGTGGCTATCGAAAGGAAGGACAGAAATTTGCTATCTTCGAGCATTCTGAGGTCTGCTTTCATTCCTCTGACCTTGGTATCCTGCCCTTTTCACTGCGAGAGAACAAGGTCTCGGACCATCAGTTTCTAGTGAGGACGTGTCAACATGTCAGAAGAGGACGAAGTCGTGGTCCACTTAACGAACCGTCTTGAGCTGGGACGAGAGCTCGACGATATGATCGAAGAGGCTCAGCGGGCGAAAGAACCGTTGGAGACGCTTCTCGGTCGGGTTCTCCCTCACATTCGCGAACGAGTCGTCGCCTGTCATGTGGCTATGACAACCCTTGACGAATCTCTCGAAGAAAAGTGCTTTTTTGACGGTGATAACAGTCATAAAAAGAGCGAAATTAGTGTCGATATCGACGTGGCTGGAGAACACCTCGGGGTCATGTTAACCAGTTTTTCTGAAGATCTTGGGGAGAAGGTTCGCGTTCAAAAAACGGAGTTGTTAGAGACCGCCATCGAAGTCGTGGACAACTACCTAAAGACAATCAAATCGAGCCGTGAAAAGCACTTTCTCAACAGGAAACTTCACAAAGACCTGCTCCATCCGCTTGTCGATGAGGGCATCAAGCTCGCGGTAGCGACCCTTGAAGAGGCCGTGCACTTCGAGCTTATGGTGGTCGCTTATCACCAGTCAGACGCTTACGAAGAGTCGGTTCGCTACCTCATCTTTAAAGACAACCGGGTCGCCTTTGACTCTGACCAACGAGGGCCCCAAGAGATCGACCGAATCTTCGCTGAGACCAAGAGCGTCGGCGGGAAAGGCATTCCAAACACTGTAAAGAAGAGCACGCAGCGTTTTCATCAAGTGCGTCCTGGAGACCTGCGAGATGAAACAGAGACTCGTAAGTTTCTCGCCGACCTCGGCTTCTCCAACTACGTTGAGTTCATGTTGAGCGCGGGTCTCCGCGATGAAACGGTGCTCGGCAAGGTCGTGGTCGTTGGCAGCCGTCTGCTCTCGACTTATGAACGTGATCTCATGGCCACCTTCGCTGATGCCTTGCAGAAGCGCATTATCGACTTTGATCGTGAGTCGAGAGAGCTCAACCGCACCTTCAATGTTCCGACTGTTATGCGGCTGCTCCGAGCCGAAGAATATCGGAAAAAATATCTTCAGCCCCAGCGCCGTGATGCCGCCATCATGTTCACGGACATCTCAGGCTTCACCCGAATCTCCGAGCAGGTTCTGAAAGAGCCCTCGAAGGTAGGCACCTTCATTCAAAGTTGGGGGGAAGAGGTTGTTCGCATCCTTTGGGAGAACGACGGCGCCTGCGACAAGTTTGTCGGTGACTGCCTCATTGGTATCTTTGGCCCGCCCTTCTACGATAAGGACCCCGCTGTCCTGTGCGCGAACGCGCTCCGCGCCTCCATTGAGATTGCTCGCTTCACTCGTGAGTTCTCTAGCACAGCGGCTTGGAAGGCCATCTCGGACGAAGAAACTGACATGGGCGTCGCGACTGGGATTAACTGGTGCACTGCGTCTATCGGCTCGTTCGGATTGAACTGTGGATACACCGCGTTCTCTCCAGGAGTAAATAACTCGGCGCGGCTGCAAGGCCTCGCCGTTCGCCACGAGGTTCTCATCATGGACAGCATGTATGAGGTCTTGAAGGACACTGGGGACTTTGTCTTCGGTGATAAGCGCTCTGAGAGCGTGAAGAACGTGAAAGAACCCATCAGCTTCTATC
>JARGOJ010000533.1 GCA_029210225.1 Planctomycetota bacterium | reverse complement strand
GTCTACTTGAGCGAAGGAGAGAACCAAGTCTCCGTGAAGTTTGATGGCTCTAGGGGCAGCCACACCACACCACGACGAAGGCCGTCAAACTAGACATCGTCGCGAAGAGCAGGTTAAAAAATACGCCCCCCAGCATTCCCAGGAGGAAGAAGCGACGCCCTCCGAATTTGTCCGCGAGGGGTCCATTGATGAACTTGCCGACGGCATAGGCCACCGTCGACATCGAGGCGATCAAGCCAAGGTCTTCATTGGAGTATTGAAAGGCGTCTTCGAGGAGAGGAAAGGCAGCGGAGAGGTTTTTCCGAACAAGATAGTAACCAATATAGCCGAGCAACATGACCCAGAATGTCGACGTACGCCAGGCTTTCAGGCGCTTGACCTGGTCTTCAGTTGGTTTTATCAGTTGCTTCACGGTGCACCTCGCAGCTTTCTCCGTGACCGTTTAAGCAAAAGCGGGGCCCAATGTCCAGAACCCCAGGCCATAAAGATCTCGGGAAGCAAGTGTTTCAAAGTGTCCAGACAATGCGACCATTATTCGACACCCTGTCAGCTCGGCTTTTCAGCTCTAACCATGACATATTCCAAGGCCAGGGCGCCGCTGTTCGGAATGCTCCACATCTTGCGAATCAAGGGGTTCAGCCGAGCGACAACCTCGGGGTCGTGCAGTCGTGATTGTGCGAAGTTCTCAAAGGGCTTATAGACCTTGTCGCCGATCGCCTCAATCGAGATTTTGACGAAGCCGGCCTGCTCAAGCCTCTTACGATACTCCGGGATCTCACAGAGGTTCCCCGACGGAATTTGCCAAAGCGCTCGGCCACCATATTCGGCGAGGCGCTCGCTAAGATTCGCGGGGGCTCGTGCTTGAACAATGTCAGCCATCGCCAGGCAGCCCCCAGGCTTTAACACCCGAAGCGCCTCTTTCAGGAAGTCATCACGGGTTTTGAAGTGAAAGGCCGACTCTAGCGCCAGCACCTTGTCGAAGTGGTCATTGGCAAAGGCCAGAGTGGTCGCGGAGCCTTCGATAAAGTCTAGGCGGGGATCAGGAAAACGTTCTTTAGCAAGGGTCACTTGGGAGCCCGTGATGTTTAGAGCGGAAATTTTTGCTGGCTCATGACGCTTGAGCCACAAGGCA
Organism: Planctomycetota bacterium; assembly: GCA_029210225.1. Lineage (GTDB taxonomy): Bacteria > Planctomycetota > J058 > J058 > JARGOJ01 > JARGOJ01. The sequence goes on along the minus strand of JARGOJ010000533.1, from coordinate 5,276 downwards.
TCCTGATCGCCAAAACCAAAGCCACAATCTAAGACTAAGTCGTCTTTTGCGATGCCCGCGAGGTCCCCTAATTTCTCAGCGAGCGCTTGGCAGGCTTCATCGTAGGAGGTCGCGGTCTCCCAAAAACCGAGGTTGAGATAGAGGCTCTTCTCCGCGAGGTTGTTGTGGGTCGAGAGCATGGAATAGAGGGAATTGGACCGATTTCTTGACGGGACAAGAAAGAGCCCCGCGATTTGGAAAAGCTCTCTCAGGGTTCGTCCAAAACGACGCTTCTTCTGCGATTCTTCGACCGTCATAAATTCACTTTTGTCTAACTTTGTGGTTTGGGGTGTTTTCGAGAGGCTCTCGCTTTGATTTTTGACAGCTCTTTACTGATGAGATCGTTTAACTCCTCAAGATCAATACGACAATGAAGCGACATAGACTCAAGCATTTGCCGTTCCCCAGGATCGATCACTGCGTCGACTGCGGCCAGTTTAATGAGCATTTTCAATAGGAAGCGCTTTTCAGTCGGGTCGTTAGGAACCGAAGGATAAATCTTCTTCGATTGACACCTCTGAATTTCACGTAGAACCGTGGATTTGGGCACATCGAACTCGCTCATGACCAGTTCGATAAAACGCTGTTCGCGCTTCCCAATGCTGCCATCTGCAAAGGCCATCGCTATCAATGAGTGAAGAAGATGAGTTGCGGACTCATCCATAATGCACCGCCGTCCAAGATTGAATTGCTCTCTGAAAGTGATCCCGCGCTGAATAAGTATTTGATTGTACCGGCTCGTTGACAGATATAACAAGGACCCCTTGTAAAACGATGCTCACTAACTCACTCCGCTCCGATAACAATATCCAAGCTGCGAGCAACCCGCAAGCCAAGATAGTCGGAGTCAAAATCTTCGGCATGGGCAATGCGATAGCCCGAACGACAGCTGCTGCCATGATTGTACCAACTCCCTCCCCGCAAGACATGGCTGCGCCCTTCAGTTCGCCTTGCTCCTTCGGTGTAGGGTCCGTCTTCATAGTGATTCTTCCAATGATCCTCACACCACTCCCAAATCGTCCCGCACATATCCACTAAGCCGAAGTTGTTCCACTTTCCATCCTTATAGTGACGCGTCACATCTGGACAGTTATCAAGCCAATCGGTGTTGTTATGGCTCCAACATTGCTGAGGATCGAAGAGATTCCCCCAATAGTATCGTGTGCTCGTCTCCTTCCCGCAGGCCCTGCAGGCATACTCCCACTCCGCTTCTGAAGGCAAACGCAAGCCATCCCCCAGGTCTGAGAGCCAGGCCTTAGCGGCGAGCCAGGAAACCCCGTCTTGAACTAAGTTGCCATTGTCCACACCGCCTTCAACGGACCGAAACCAAATGGATCGCCGAACCGGGTGCCGCCCAAGGAGAAAGGCTTTGACCACAGCGATGTGAGCGGGCTTTTCATCCTCTTCCTCATTTAGGGAGCCCATAGTAAAGGCCCCACCTGGGATCAGGTGGAAGATGAGGCCCGATGCATGATGTCTGAAAACGGCTAGGCGATGGGCCAGGGCCCCCTCTCCAGGACCTATGAAGACTCTGCTCTCAAGCCATTCGAATTGGCCCTGGAGGCGTTTACTTAGCTCAGCAATCGACAAATCTTGAATCGTGTCAGTGCAACGGTTCCAAAGTTGACGATCACCAAGAAAATCCAGGTAGGCAGCGCTTCCTTCGATTCGTGCCTTCCGAAGGACCTCGGTGACTCTAGCGCTGAGGTCCTCAGGGTCGGCCTCTGCCCGTCTGTTGGCGTTGTTATCGATTCTCTCAGTCATCCTCGACGCGTCCACTCCTAAGTCCCAGTTCTCAGATGTTCCTCGAAGCTAGGTAGGCCAGGTCGGACTTGTTCGACGGCCTTTAGGCCGGTCCTCGTTCTGCACCTTGGACATGCTATTCTAGAACGAAATCAATGTCTCGGAACTTTTTTCTGTCAGTGAGCTTTAGTCGAAATTATGAACGATGCCTTCGCCCAATCGCCGGAATCTGTCGAGCTGATGAAGAAGCAAAGCCAGCTGGTGAAGAGCTTCTGGCGGGAAGATCTCGGATCGGCCTCCCACCGAATCGGCCAAATTCGGCCTCAGCTCGCATCGACTCAAGTATCGTCCGTTTGCAAAGCTCTCTACGTCAGCACTTCCAACAGCTTTCGAACATTGCAGGGGAAGGAGGCCCGCCAGAAATCGTGCAGCGGAAGAAAGCCGCGAAGTTTGAAAAGATCATGCACGACCTCAAGTTCTCCCTTCTCTCCATTCTCCTCCCCCTCCGCGTCCTTCGCGACAAGAGCCCCGACCTGGAACACATCGCCGTCCTAACTGCGAGCTTCGGCGATAAGCTCGTCGAGCTGTCCCGAATCTTTCCCCAGGTTCCTTACTTCGCGGTCGATACCCGCGTTTTAGAGAGGATCGCAAGCTTCAACCTCGATGAGCGATTCGGCGAAGCGCTCCGCAACGCTCTCACCGGGATCTTCAAGAACATTGTCTATATTGACCGCGGCGCCACCTCCTACGTTTATGGAGGAGAAACCTATGATGGGCAACGGGTCGCGCTGAAGATTTCTAACAAATCATTCTTTAAAGGGGACGAGGACCTCGCGGTCTTCAACAGAGAAGCCGCCATCCTCATGAACCTCGACCATCCCAATATTCAACGGCTCATGATGAGCTTTGAGGTTGGCTTTGGAAACAACACATTCCCTGTTCTGGCCCTAGAATACATCGATAGACCAGAAGGCGAAGGCCACAGCTGGAACCTGAGAGACGTCATTGCCTATTGCGAGAAGAGAGGCCGAAAGGTCCCCCTTCAAGTCGTCGAGGTCATCGCCTTTCTCCTCGTTCGCGCCCTGCGCTATCTCCATCAGCAGAACATCCTGCACCGGGACATCAAACCTGAGAACGTCATGGTCTCTGGCAAGATTGGCACGGCGATCAAACGATACGCCCATGGCATGAGCGCCGAGAAGCTCTTCACCGATGTCCTTGAAGACCCCGCCGGAGTCAAGCTCCTCGATTTTGGTCTGGCCAGCGCCTACCTCTCCGAGGACGAAGACCTGCAACAAATGGCCGGAAATTACAGTATTGGACCGTCCCAACAAAACCGCAAGAAACTCCTCGGAACCCCCGGATTCATTTCTCCAGAACAGATTACAGTCTCCCGGGCACCAATGAACTTGAAGACGCTCATGGCCGAGCGAGACAACCCCGACGAAGACGTCAGTCGCGGCACGAAAATGACGGACCTCTTCGCCTTGGGTGTGACCCTCGCGCACTTCATTCTTTCATCCGACCCGCTGCACTTTGCGTCCATTCCTTTTCCCCACAGAGCGAAGGAGCGAGAGAAATACTTGCTGGCGTTTAATAAGTATGTCAGCGCTGAAGGGAACCTGCTTTCACCGGAGATTATGAAGTGGGTTCAATTACAATTCACCGATAGATACTTATTCGTTCTTCTCATTCGTCATTTAACCTGTGCGAAGCCCGCCGAACGAATCTCAGTCGACGAGATGCTCTCAGCGATTTACAACATGCTCAAAGACTACTTGTCAAAGCGTGAGTTTACCTTCCTGACCCGGCTACTTACCCCCGATGAAATTGAATTCATTGCGCCCATCGCAATCGGAGGAGCCTTGGAACGACGTGGGGGCCGAGGCCCTGACTTCGTGACAGCGGAGAGCTTCGGTGTCTTATCCAATTCGGTGAAGTTGTTAAAAGAAGACCTCGATATCAAGACAACGACTGTCCGAGCATTGCAGGCAAAAAACGAAGCTTTGGCGGAAGATCTAAAGGCCATGAAGCAGACAGTGAAGTTGCTAGTGGGTCTCTTCTTTGTGATCCTTGTTGTCAACGGCGTTATGATGATCGTCAACAGCACCGGATCTTAGGGCGCAACGATTCTGTTTAGTTTGGCAAGACCGTTTAAAAGAACAATGGGACGCCCAAGGCGCCCCATTCGATCTTTACGGTTTCTAATGCGCTGAAGCTTCAAGGGAAGACGTAGAGGAAAGCCTTGGCGCGAACGTGAGTCTTGGGGTCGACGACCTCAACGACATATTGTCCGGGCTGATTTGGAGCAAAGAAGGTGTTGTTCCAGAGGCGGGCCCGACGAGAGCAAGTCCAAGAGCAGTTTCCTGGCACAGGCATGGGGCGGTTGTATTGGTCCCAACCTTGTAATTCCAATTTGACTTGGGTGCCGCAGCGAGCTCTCTTGACGGGATTCTTGATTGTAAGATAGGTCAAGATGCGAGGATCAACAATGTTGATTTCAACGACTTGTGCGACATTGGTTCCGCGGTGACGAACCCATGTAAGGACACGCCCTGGCTTCGCTCCAGCATAGAAAGTACTGCCTTTGAAGTGTCCACCGGCCTGAGAAACATACTCAAGTCTCGCAGGGATCACTTTGCCGAATTGATCGTAAGCACAAGCGCTAAATTGAATCGCTCCACCTGGGCGGCATTTGGCCTTGGGAGGATTGACCACAATACGAGTCACGACAGCGGGCTGTACAATTGTTACGTCAAAGACTCGGGCGATTCCGGAGACTGGTTCGCGAACCCAAACCTGAAATTTACCGGGTTGACGACCGGCGACATAACAGTTTCCTGAAATCGTTCCGCCACCAGCGGCCACATAGCTGAGCGCAACCTTAGGCATGGGACGTGACCATTGATCGTAACAAATGGCGTGAATCTCAAGAGTTTGTCCTGGCTTGATCGTTGCTCTCGCAGGAGATAGAACAATCTTCGTGACTTTGCGGGCTGGTTTTGGCCGAGGTCTGGGGCGAGGCTTCACGACAGGGCCAACTTTAACCCGTAGATAGCCGGCTCCATACCAATTGGTTTTACTGGTTTGACAAACGAGCACATAGTCTCCATTTGTCACTGAGTTCCAATTATTAGTGATATTGAATTTGCTGTTGGCCTGTTGCCAAACGCCTTGAACGCGGGGATGATTGCCGTTAAAGCCGCGCTTTTTGAACGCTTGCCAATCGTTCCAAGTAAACGCATACCATTGATAGCGGTTCTTATGGACGTATTTTGTCTTGGCTAGTTTCCCGTACCGGTAGAGAGTGGCTTTGACCGTCACCCATTGTTTTGCTTGGCAGCTTGAGCGGCCTGTCATAGTAATCGTGTAATTCGCTTCGGCAACTCCAGTGAATAGACCAACCACAAGCAATGCAGCGAATGACGCCATGCGGGCTTTTTTCATTGCATTATCCTTTCTCAATAACTAGCAATTGAATTTTCGATTGTTGA
>JARGOJ010000532.1 GCA_029210225.1 Planctomycetota bacterium | reverse complement strand
TCGCACAGGAATCGACGGGTTCGGTTAAAAACGTCACCCGCATAGTTGATGGCAGTGCTGATGTCGCCTTTATTGCTGAACCAGCCTTGTTTGTTAGTTCCGCCGAGTCAAAAGAGAAGATTCGCGTTCTCTCACGACTTTACATCGACACTGTTCAGATTGTCGTTCGAAAAGACGCCAACATAAAGAAGTTGGCCGATATTCAGAATCACAGTTTCTTTGGAGGTCAAAGTGACAGTGCTACTCACATAGTGACCGAGTTTATCCTTAAAGAGGTGGGTGTCACTAAAGACCCGTCATTAATCAACAGCTTCGATGAAGCTTCTAAAAAACTCGTCTCAGGAGCTATTAGTGCCGCCTTCTTTGTGACGGGAGCACCGACAAAAGCAGTGGCCAATGCGATGGAGTCAGGTCAATGTGAGCTTTTGGATCTCTCTGAGTTGTATGAAAGTCTGAAGAAGAAAAACCCTTTGGCTTTAAAAGAGATAATTCTCCATAAGAACCTCTATATCAATCAACCAAAGGCTGTTCATACACTAGGTACAGATGTCTACCTAATATGTCGACGGGAGTTAGATGCAGGGTTAGCGCAAAAGTTCGTTTCCATCTTTTTTGACAATCTAGAAGACCTGCTCACCTCTCAAACAACAGTCGGAGACGTCAGTTTTCGAGTCGCTCAGAGGCTTCCTGACGGACTGAAAATGCACCCTGGGGCCATCCAGTTCTTTAAAGAGGAAAGAAACAAACTCCAAATAGCCACTGGGTCAATTGGCAGCAAATATTATGAACTGGGGAAGATGATTAAAATGCTGCTTGAGCAAAGCGGAATCGAATCTCGACTAGTTGCTACAGACGGCTCTGTGGAGAACGCACAGATGCTCTCGGAGAGTCCGACGATTGCCATCATGCAATATGACATCGCTTTAGCGACTCGGTTTAGTTCTAACAGAGTCTACAGTCGAATTAGCGAGGAGTCGATGCCCGAAATTCAATCGGTTCCAAACATACGTAGAATAGCGATGCTTCATGAAGAGAAAGTCCATGTCATTGCGCGTCGATCTGTCATCAAGAAGTTAAATGAGAAGAACGCGAAGAGACGACTGACTTTGGACGTGATTAAAAGTAAAGGCCCGAAGAAGCTCAAGGTTTGCCTGGGAGCTGTAGCGAGTGGAACAGCGATACTTGCCCAAGCCGTACTCGAAAAACATGGTATTCAACTCTCAGATATTGACGCTTACTATTATTCAGTACCCCAGATGGTGGAACGAATCCTGAACGGTGACGTCGATGTTGCTTTCTTTGTTAGCTTCATTCCTAGTGAGGGAGTTAAATCCTTGTTGAACGATCCTGATGTCATATTGTTGTCGATGCGCGCTGAAAATTTGGCTGGAGTGATTGGTTCAGCGTTCTCCACTTCAATGATTGAACCGGGGACATATCTCTGTCAAAGAAAAGATGAACTTCCGATCCAAACAATCTCGACGAAAGCGGTCCTTACGACGACAAGCGATTTGCCATTTAATGTAAAGGAAATCACTAAGTCGGTCTTTGGGGGGGCGGCATTTCTTGGAACCGAAGGTGGACAGAAACGAATGGCGGAGAACGTGTCGTCGCTTCCACTTCACGAAGGTTCCAAAGAATACTATGAAGAGGCGAATCTCTTGCCCTCGAAAAAACCGTTGGACTGGTTAGGTCTAACCTGGAAGATTCTCGCGACGCTTGGTGCTGTCCTTGGTTTATATCGAGGCTTTGTCGAGTTTAAGCGGCGTCGGTTGTCGGCGAGGCTAAGCCTGGAGATCCTTGCGGTGGGACTGGACACAAAAAATCCTCACGCGGTCAAGGAACTTAGAAGACTGAGGCGGAAGCTCCGTGGATTCGTTCAGGTACCCATGTGGTCATTGGATGAACTCGATTGGCAACGCTGGAGAAATCTACATGACCTGGCTAACGAGCGCATGCTTGAAATGAAAGAGGAGCTCTTTCACCAACTCTTGCTGGAATTGAGAGAGCTCAATCCGGGACAGGGTCCAATTCGAGAGTTTATGAAGCAAAGCCACCAACTTAAGAGACGCATCTGGACTTGTGCGGTTCGAGGCGAATTGAGTCACGAACAACACGAGATGCTCGACGAATTCATGAAAGAGATCTTAGAAGATCGCGAAAAGAGTCGAGAGAGCGCTGTGTTTCGACCCGATTCCCGCTTAATGCAGTTACCAGAGATTCGAGAGGCCGTTGATGCGGTGAAAAAGGAAGAGCCTTCGACCGAAAAAGAAGTTACCAAAGAGATCCGAGAGATCGTCGAAACGGGAATGGTAGATAAGGAATCAGTGCAGAAGGATCCTGTTGCCCAGGAAACATTGGAGCAAGAAGGCGAAACGGTCGAGGTCGGAACCGAGCAGGAGCGAGGGACAAGTGACAATTGATCGATTCAGTTCCCTTTGCACTTGCAGAGTTTCGTGTGTTAGGGAATTTCATTGAGTCCATTGTTTGAGAGATATAAGAAAACCTTGAGGATAGAATGAAAAACAGAAGTAGAGAATTCGGATTGTTGACCGTTGCGATCCTTTCAATCTCAGGCTGCGCTAGCCCAGACAATTCCGTAAAAGCGCGTGCCGTGACCGATTATTTCCTGCCTCCAAAATCGATGGAAGCGCAGGTTGGAACAGCCTCGAACTCTAAGGGTTCGGCCGGCACGGTGGAAGGACGTTTAAACGACGAGAACAATACAGTTCTCATGGACACGGCCCAGGCCCGAGTCATTTCAAACGAGCTGACAGGCAACTTTGTTTTGCCTCTGCGAGCCTGGAAGGTGAAGGGCAAGAATGGTGAAGTCGTCCATGAATACAAGCCGACCTTTTCTTTCAGCAATAACTTCCCCATGGCGAGGGGAGTTCCACTGTTTAGAATGGAGCAGGGGAAGCCAGTTATCACAGTCGTCTCTCTTCCTGAAAACCTAGTGTCTAAGGGGCCTTCAAAGCCAGGGTCAATCAATGATAGCCCTTGGTATTCAGTGAAAATTGGCGTGCTTGACTCGGCAAAGAAGAGCCAAACAGTCACAATCGAAATCACGCCCGCCCTTGGTGAACCTCATAGGTATAATCCGTGGATTTGTAGGAATAAGGGGAAGGACTGGCAGTTAATTCAAAACACCGAAGTTCTTCACTATCTCGATTCGAAAAAGGGCGAGGTTTGGTCGAAGACCTCCCTGACACAGGTTGGCTCAAGAGTGCGCTTCGATCTGACCTTATCCCCAGGACAGCAGGTTCACATTGCAGCGCAGCCACCCCATTCTCCTCGCGACATTAGAAACTGGGTCCAAAGACTGTGCGACAAATATGATTTCGCCCATCAGCTCTATCTGCCTCAATCCGATGAAACGAATCAATTGGCTCCTATGCCCGGAATCCTTGTCTCAAAAGACAAGGTCCTTGGTCGTCCAACAGTGGTGATTGTTGGTGGACAACATCCGCCCGAAGTCACCGGAAGAATTGGGCTAGAGCATTTCTCTGAGGCGTTTTTTGGACCATCAGCACAGGGCAAGAAGTTTAGAGAGAGATTTAATGTTGTGATCATCCCAATGCTGAATGAGCGAGGAATGCTAGACGGACATTGGCGCCACAATCGCGGCGGGATTGATTCGAATCGAGATTGGGGAACGAAGCAAAAAGGGTTTAACTTTCCTGAGACCAACTCGACGAGAGAACTATTGCTCGCCCTAAAAAAAGAGGGAGCGACCTTCGTCAGCTTTATTGACTTACATTCAACCTATGGTCTAAAGGGCTATACTCCAGATGTCCAGGGGGATCAAGGAGAATTTATCCAGACCTTTATGAAGGAGATTAACAAGCAGTTACCCGAGCTTGGAAATTGGAAGCTCGTGAAGCTTGGCACCGATAAATATGAAACGATTGGCGCGTTGTGGGCATCCAGAGTGCTCAATGCGCCGTCGATCGTCCTAGAATACGGTGACGACACTTCGGCCGCTAAACTGAAGAGCTTTTCCGAAACCGCAGCCAAAATCTTTATGACCCAGTTACAGTCGAAGGCTCCTTGAAGCCTAGGACTTGAAGGGGCTCTATCCAACAACGTCGTGAGAAATCAACTACTTGAAGAGTCTCTACCAGCACTTGCAACGAATCTTTGGCCTGACGACTTGTTGCGCCGTGGGAGCGCCGTTCTTAATCAAAGTGGCGCAGACGGAAGATTTCTTCGAGATGATTTAAGGGAGCGTGCCTCCGTATGAATACAGCGGCTCAATACTATGAATTGGGCACGTGTTTGGTGCTTAGTGAAAGCCTTCGGACGATTGTGGATCAATTTGACTTGTGTGTTGAAATCGAGCTAGCCCGCCTTTCATTGGAGCGTTCGCCTGATTTTGAGGACAATGGTGTTGTTTCCTGGGGGCGCGTAACCAAGAATGAACTTCGCGCCCTTATTGAACTCGACGAGACCGACAAGTGGGACGATTTTGTTTCTCTCTTCCCTGCGATAACTGTGCCTGACAATTGGGTCACTCTTTTGTACGGCGGTCATCGTGGCGAGTGACGTTTCACTTCTCATTATCGATCCGATCTCTGGCTGTGTTGTGTCGCGAAACTGGATTGGAATGCGAAGAACGATTGAGAAGACTGTCTCAACATTGAATCGCGACCCTGATTATCAAACAGACGGCTATGAGAGTTGGGGTTCGCTATTCGCGAGCGACGTAGCAGAGATCTGTGATGGATCTTATGTTGGCGGGCTATCTTCGATCATGGTTGCCTTGTTGAGTGAAGAGTTTCCTGGCAGTAGATACTGGTGGATAATCGAACATGACTTTTGAGATCAAGCTGCTGTAACAATATATGGCAGCTAGTAGATTCAATAGTCTGGACGTTTCGCGATGTAAATTTGGGCCCAAGCTCCCTTTTTGGTTAGTCTTCGCATAGACGACAAATTTTTTGGCGGTATCGGCCCTAAATGGAAGGGAGTGATTGTTAGTGGTTGTTAGCGAGAAGTTGAGAGGCTTCTGGATTTGAGCAAACGCAGTGAATATGAATATTCACCGGGCTGCCGGCGCAGAGTATTGATCGAGTTCAAAAGTGTCTCAAGATCCGTTTTAAAACCGCTAAGAATCGCTCTGTTCCATTTAGACCCAGAGTGTTGACTGTGTTTCGATTCCTATCAAATCGTCTCTCCGGATCGAGTCCACTTGATGGTGTTGACTTCGGCCAAGAAGAGTTGACTCTCGCCCATGACGAAGGTCTGACTCGTGTTTGGATGACACCAGAAGGAATCGCAATATCCTTGAATGACCTTCGCGAAGTTCCCGACCTGCCGCAATCTGCTGAGAATATTGGTGAGTTCCGCGATGGCTATCGTGCTTCTATAGATAGCGTTGAAGATCATCACATGATTGGAATGTCGCTGGTTTCAATCGATGGCTGCGAATCAATAGAAGCCTTCTCCAAACTGATTCATCCCGAGTTTGGAACTATGTATATAGGAGGCCTGGTTATTCCTTTCCTCAAGTCTCGGTTCATGTTGACCGTCGAAGGTCGAGAATCTGGCGTTACGGGGTTGCGAGAAGCTTTGCTCTTCGAACTCATGACAAGAGAGGGCCGTTGTCACAGCGTTGCCCGTTTGTGTTGATAACGCGAGAACTGAGAAATCGAGTTTGCTGCTAGGAACGAAGCACAGTGAATACAGGTATTCACGAGCATTCGAGACAACGCAGGAATCTTGAGTTCTCGTTCGCAGCGTATCAAGAGAATCGGGCAGCGCTGTCAGATCACGGACGACGGAGAAGTTGGAGCAGACTTCGACCCCTACCATGAGGAATTTGACTCAAAGTTTGAAAGTCATCCACTTTCAATCGTTCGCGGAATGACACGTAAAATCAGGGAAGCCATTAAGCTGAAAGACTGGATCAGAGAACTACCTGGTTTTCCGTTGCCGCCCTATGAGAAAGCCTAACAATGCGCTGGACCAGACAGTCAATGCATTGAATTGAGGAAAGAGATTTATGGAGGACGACGAGTCGAAAACACACTGCATGCGCTGCGGCGACTTCGTCGAGGCCTTTTCCACCGACGATAAGCTTTGCGTTGACTGCGAAAAGCAAAGGCCAAAAAAGCAATTTTGGAAGCGGCGAACACCACGGTTTGCGGTGATCAATCTTACTCTTGTTTTCGCTGTCCTTTACTTGGTGTTTTGGCGCTTTCCCTATGTCGAAGACGTCCTTTCGACGAGTCTTTTTATTATTTCGGGACCTTTTAGTGAGTTGCTAGAGGGGCATAGTTTCAATGGATTCTCATTGATCATAGGCATTCCACTGGCTCTGGCGATCGTGTTACCCTTGATTTCAGACAATGTATTTGTTGTGTGCATGGGTGCCTTCGCGACGTTGATCTGGCTTGCCTTTGGTTTCTT
>JARGOJ010000531.1 GCA_029210225.1 Planctomycetota bacterium | reverse complement strand
CCGGACAAGTGATAGCACTGACGAGCCAACAGACAGCGGAAGCACTGACGGCGAAGACTCAGGAAGCACCGGCGGAGACGACTCGGGAAGCACAGATGGAAACGACTCAGGAAGCACTGACGGCAACGACTCAGGAAGCACCGACGGAACAGGAACGACTCCCGGAACAGGAACGACTCCTGGCACCGACGGCGACGGCTCCATGGACGGAGACCTCGGCGACGGCGACAACGGCGGCGAGCCCAATGTTGAAGATCCTGCAGCAGACCTCAAAATTACTTATCCAACAAACGACAGCGTTTTCCTCGCTGGTCAAGTGATCGACGTCAAAGTCGCCGCTGAAGGCGCAACTCTCAAAGCTGAAGGAAGCGTCGAAGTCATTGAAGGCACAAAGATCCGCTTCAAAACAGCCGGCGACTACTCACTCAGCGCCAGCGTTGGCGAAGTGTCTGGCAACACTGTTAAAGGTCGCGCTATCACGGCAGAAGTCACAAAGGTTGTCGTCCTCGACACCCTTTCAATCACCGACGCCAAGCCTCCTCACTTCGAGCGGAGCCTCGGCGAGTCCGAAGCAAGCCGCAAAGAGCCTGCTGCAATCCTTCAAACACAAGCGCTTCGCCTCGAAGCAACAATCACTGGCGCCGAAGACCTCACCGAAACCGCCGACATTCAAATCGTCGCTCGCGTCGGTTTTGGCGACCTTGTCCTCGCCGGAACAGCCTCTGTTAAGAAGCTGAAGAGCGGAGCAACAACAATCGTTCGCGCTCTCTCACCACTCAATAGTAAAGTTGCAACCAACTCTCTTCAATTGAACTGGTCAGTCGCTGGCAAAGACGCCGTCACACAGTCAGACTCAGCGTTCACCTTCGCTGACGACGCTCTCGTCGCTCTCGAAGGCGCGTCCACTTCACTTCGCGTCTACACTGTCTATAAGACTCCTGTCCGCAACGTCTCAAACGGAGCCGGCGGAGCCATTAACACCAAGCACCACTACGAAAAAGCCTGTAAGTGGGCCGACGGAGCTTCTGCAAACGTCGGACAAGGCGCCGATTCCATTGCTTGGAACATTGACAACAAGATGCGTCACTATGTTCACCCCAAAGACTTCGGTGGATTCAAGCCTGAAGTTGGCTACTACGCTGAAGGATCGACTCCTCCCACAAACTACGACGATCTTCCAGGTAAATGGGGTATCCGCGAAGACGGCCGCCGTGTCAGCTCTCTCTACTATCCTCCTCTTGAGCCAAAAGAAGACTACCAAGAATACACTCACTACCGTCGTAACTTCGGTTGGTGGCTCTTGGACAACCCAACTCACACAGGTGGACGTTGTAATCAGCAAGCCTCTCTCGTCTGCGACATTGTCGGAACCCTCGGTATCAAAGCCAGCGTTCACTACCTACAGCGCGTTGGCCGCGGTAAGAAAACTCGTCGCCCCGTCCGCCAGTATTTCTTCGCAGCCGGTGGCAGCGGTCCTTGGAACTTCCACGGAATCGTGCGAGTTGAATTAGAGCAAGGCGAATGGCTCTACGACGGATCTTTCTCAAGCCCACCACGTCGCCTCAACGGTGAGCGCACTTGGGCCGAAAAGCCCGGTGGACCATTCATTCAAAAATGGGCTTACTGGCTCTACGACGACGTCCCATACTCTGAAAAAGTTCCTGAGAACGATCAGCCAAGCTCTTGGGACGGCATTCAGTAAGAATCAACGAAATACAATCTCTCAGCTGACTCATTAATCCTGGCAATAGTTGAGAAGCGAGGAAACCGCGACATGATCGTGGTTTCCTCGCAGTCTTTTTAAACGACCCATTTTTCTGTAAACGACTTCCATCTTCGAATCACGAATCAATGCCTTTGATAGATTGAAGATCTAAGGAAAGCAATGACGATCATTATTCGACTGGCGACCATCTTGGTTTTGTGCCTTATTTCAGGCTGCGCCTCCGACTCCGAGTATTCCTCGGGGTCCAGCCAGGACCCCCAGAATCTTGAGGCCTCCCGAGAATCTTATCGCGTTTCCGGGAGCTCTTCGAAAAGAGAAGAGTTCACCGTAAAGGGGAAGCATGAAAAGGGCCCTCTCTTCAATTGCAAATTCTACGCGACGAGATATGGCAAGGAATTAACAGTCACTTGCTATAAGACGGATCAATCTATTAGCTTGAATGACTTTAGCCTCTGGCTCAAAATCGCCGGGGAAAAAGTCGAGGCAGAGATGGTGACTCATCCTCGCTGGGGCACGGGGACTTTGCAGAAGGGGGCGACAATCGTCTGGGAGTTCAAGAATGCTCCAAAAGGCGCGCCCCTGAGAGTGCAGATCGATCAAGGACCCGTGTCTGTCGTTGAATTGAAATAGGTGTTTGGAATGTGCTTGGCTAGCTGACCTTGAATTCGGATTGCAATAGGGCATATTGATATTCATCGCCCCAGGCTCCTTTGAAGAAGATGTTCTGCACAAAGTGAGCTTCACGGCGAAAAGAGAGCTTTTCGAGAAGCCTGTGAGCGGCGCTGTTCTTTGCATCAGTAGTCGCAATAACGCGGTGCTTGTTAAGCTCTCCAAAGACATAGCGTAAGAGGCAGGTGAGGGCCTCTGACGCCACGGATTTACGTTGATGATCGGGAGAGACTGTAAAGCCGACTTCAATCTGATCTTTGTCTATGAAATGAACCGCTAGATCACCCATTAACTCGTCAGACTTCTGGCTTGCAATAGCCAATTGATACCATTGTCTTTCCGCGCCAAAGCTTGAATAGTCCATGCCTTCAAAGAGCTGAATGGCATCCTGATAAGTGAAGCTGGACCAACTCTGATACTTTGCTACTGAGGCTTGAGCGCGGTACTCTGTGAATGCTTCCAGGTCCTTCTTTTCAAAGGCTCGAATAACAAAGTTCTCAGTTCTCAAAATGGGCGCTGGCATGACGATCTTCTATCTATTTCAAGCTGCTTGCGCCTTAGGAATAGCAAATGTCCCACTGTGAAGCCGCCGAAAAATATTCAGGGTGAATCAGTGAGAGCGAATAGTATTGACGGACTGCATTGAGAATCATATAGAAGGTGGTGATTCTCAATGCTTTGTATCGTTGCTTTCTAGGGACCTGCGGAATATTTGCAAGGAGCATACTCTCCATGCGGCGAAGCCGTAGGGGGAGTCAAAAGGCGCAAGCAAATCGCAGCGACTTTTGGTGGGGTCTAAATTGGAATTGACTCCCCCCCACTTTCAGCGGTGGAGAGTAAGAGCGTAACGATTTTCGGACAATGATCGCTAAAGCTAAGAGCTGCACGTGTTAAGTGGGGAATTGCCCCATGATAAGGAAGTCAAGTATTTGAAGCCAAACCTCGTCGAATCACTCCCTTCTATCTAGGATGTCTCCATGGACAGTGAACTATCAAAATTAAAACGCGCCCGGAAATTAGACCCTGAGGCGGCGGGTCGCAAAGAGGCTTATGAGAGGGCCAAGCAACGAGGATTGCCTAAACGTGAATTGCTCGACGATATCACCATGCTCTTCGATCTTGATTTCGATGCCTATTTAGTCACGGTTCATGGATTGGCACTGGGAGATCCCGCCAGCAAGATTCCGGTAGAGCTGGTGACCGGAGGAATCCCTTATCCTCCAAATCTTTCAATCGACCCCGATTCAGGTCCAAATCTGGAAGACATTCGGATTAAGAAAAAGGGAGAGGCTGACTATCGCCCCTATCCTGTTGACGAAGTCTATCAAGATGTACTGCACACCGGTTCTGGAAGCCTCAGCTTGAAGGGACCCATGGGACCGAATGATATTGCCATTCAGCTCCAAGCTTCGGTGATCCAAGATATCTCAATCCTCCATGGCCTCTTCTCCTCTTTAAATGTCATGACTGAAGAAGATATGCACGAGAAATGGGGGCGAATTGACCAATATAAAAGACATGATGGAGAATCTCACTTTGTCATTCCAGAACGTCACATACACCTCACATGGGATGATTGGACTTCTGAGAATCAAAGGCTAGAGAGCATTTGTTTGGGCCAAGTTTCAGAGGACCAAGCTCCGTTGATTTCAGCCCGCGACTTAATTCTTTGGTCCTTAGAATGGAGAAGGGCGAGCTTACCAAGGCGCCCAAGCCTCAATGAACTCGATAGGGCCGACGAAGTAAGGTGGCATCGCATCTGCTCACTCTTCGACGCCTTGGACATCTTTGGAGCAGACGAAGTGAACTTGACGGAATTCTTTGAAGGGCGAATCTTTGAGAACTTGTGTTCAACTCTCAGTAAGAAACTCCCCGGAAAATTAAACGAACTGAATTTTGATTTTGATCTCAGTAAAAATAATCAAGTGATCTCCGAAACGGACTGTCGCATCTTTTGGCTAGAACTCTATAAGCTCCTGTTTAGACTCCAATCCGCCAGAAGTAGCATCGATGGACATTTCGACGAAATAGAATGCAACCCCCTACAAACCGGTCTCTATAAATACAGAGAAGCCATAGCAGAAAAACTAAAAGACGAATATGAAGCAGTCCTCGAAATCATGGCTTTTATGATCGACCCTGCAGAAAGATCCTACACCTGGGGATATTTAGTAAGACATCATCATTTCCCCGATGAGGACCTTCAAGATTTAGATGAGGATCGCCCCGTTCACTATCAAGCAGAGAGGATTCGGTCTCGATTAGGCCCATTCACAGACTGGGAAGGGAACGGGGGCGACGATTAGAAAGCAGGACTCCATTCGAGCCCTGCGTCCTCACACATAGGAGAGCCCTCAAGGCAGCTCACAGTATTGCTGCAAGTCTTCCTTTACCTTGCCCTTCAACGCCACGCAATGCGCCCTGTGGACCTTAACCAGCGCTTCATGGGCAAAGAAGGTCTCAAAGGGATTGGCGTCATTGTCATTGCAAATCTTCTGACAGAGCAGCGCATGCTCCAAGGCCTTATCTAATTGATCCGCCTTCAAGTAACTCTGGCTCAGGCGATACTCCGCCCGCTCAACCTCTACCCAGGTCCCCGCCATCTCCCAATAAGTCCGCGCCATCTCCGCAGCCTGCACCATCAGCGCCGTCTCTTCTTCGCTCCGACCCTCTTTCTCCTCTAAATCACAGGCCAAATTATTCGAAGTGATCGCCAGAGACTTCGCGCTCGGGTCATCTTTCTCAATGCTCTCCGGCATCGCCGCCTTGGCCTTCTCAAAGGCCTCAATCGCCTCGGATAAGCGCCCCGCCGCCGCCAAATTCGCCGCCGCCGTGGCATAAATGCGAACATCAGCGCTGTGAGGAAAGGCCTCCCCATCTCGGGCGGCCTTCAAATGAGCTTCGACATCCTGGCCGAGGCCCACAGCGCAAGCACCCAACATGCGTCCTAGCATGCGCTTGGCGCCATCTGTGCTCACCACTTCGGAATTTGCTTCGAAGGCCTTGAGCGTCGCGAAGGCCTCGTCAAAACGCCCCAGGTGACCGGCAATCGTGTGAAAGGTGATCATGGCATATGACGCCAAGCGCTCCGGGCTGTTGACCTCCGACGCCGCGTCCTTCAACTTCGTCGCGACCTGCTCACTCTCCTTGTCATGATCACGCCAACACTCATTGATAAATTTCCCGAAGTCCATATCTGTCTCATTTCATCATTCTATAATTCGCAAAAAGGGTGGACCCTCTCTCCCTATTTCGGGCTTTTGTCCAAAATTCTAGAGAGTCCCTTTGGTCTCAGCCCCAAGACCAATTATGCTAGTGGGCTGCTCTCCCTTTCAATAGAAGGAAATCACCGCCGTGATCCAGATCTCAAAGTACTCCCCCTGGGCCCGAAAACTCGTCTCCCTGAGCGCTGCGCTGCTCTTGCTAGCCTCCCTTCAGGGTTGCCCAGATAAGACGAAAAATGCCAAAAATATCCCCGGAAACACCGCCAATAACGGTACCAGCTCCGGCAAATCCGGCGGTTCTGGGAACGGAACCAGCAACGGCAACGGTGGAACCACTGATAACGGCGGCGACGACTCCGGCTCAAACGACGAACCCGCCCGGGAACTTGTGTCAATCCCCGAACCCGTCACCAAATTGATCTCCTACCCCCTCAAGCAAGCCGCCAATTGGCCCGCCAGAGAGAGCATCAAAGACCTCGCCAAAGCACCCAACAAGACAGAGCGGAGCAAGCTCGACGCCCGGGAACTCATCGCCGAAGGCAAACAATGGCTGAACCCCTCCCTCTTCCCAAACCCTCCCGATAAATTCGTTGGCATAGACGCCAAAGGCCGAGTCTTCTTAAAATTGGGCTCCAACGGCAAAGCCGGACTCCTCAGCCGCAACATGGTCAATCAAATGGAAACCCTATCCATCAACAGACCCATGAAAATCACCGGCACCCTCGACCAAAAAACAATCGACCTCTTCCTAAACTCGACCTTCTCCAAAGAACTCGTCGCCGAATTAAAGATCAAAAAGCACAGCCTCGAAGCACACCCCT
>JARGOJ010000530.1:6060-6464 GCA_029210225.1 Planctomycetota bacterium | reverse complement strand
GGAATCTGGCTTCTCAAGGCCGTTCTTGGATCGACGAAGAGATTCCTAGAAATTCGATGAGCCACCCAAAGACTGTAAACATGTCCAACAATCACCAAGAAGACTTGGATCAGCCAAAGGGTCGAGAGGTCAGTCAAGGGCGGCAGTGACCACGTTGCGGTGCCAAAAATGTCCCACTCCCATCCAAATGGATCGGAGGCGAGGGAGATCACTTTTTGCCCTTCCATGAACAGATGCTCACTGTTATGAGCCAAGTGATAGAACAGCGCAATTGGTAGCATTGCGTATGAATAGCGAATGAAATAGTCTCGATATGAAACCGCGGGATCCGCCGCTAGCCACTTAGAGAATCCCACGAGCACTGCGTAGACGAGAATGGGGGCAACCATGAGGCCGACCATTCC